>DAOTZP010000275.1:0-5510 GCA_034434265.1 Anaerolineales bacterium
TTAATAAGGTGCGCTTCGGGTCGGCGGCGGAGAGAATGGCATTGGCTGAAATCTCTTCGCCGTTTGCAAGCACAACGCCTTTGGCAATTTGGTTTTCGACTTTGATGCTTGTCACTTCGGTTTCAGTTCTTATTTCACCGCCAAAGGCTTTGACCGCATTGGCTAACGCCTTTGTAATCTCGCCTGCTTTGCCGACATTCTTGTGAGTCAATCCGCCGCGATTCATCCAATTGTGAATTAACGTGTACCCCGTGCCAGCGGACATTGGTCCCAGCGTGGAGCCGTGAATGGCAACCGAAGCAATTGCCGCTTTGATAATTTCAGACTCGAAGTATTCTTCCACGAGTTCCTGCGCGGTCATCGGCAGGGCGCGGATGAAGTTGAGCATGTCCTTTCGCCCGGCGAGTTTCAACTTAAGTCCCCACTGCATTAAGCCGAAGCCTTCGCTGACTGAAAAGTTCATTGGCAATCTGGGCATGATGGTGGCGTAGGTTTTTTCAAGTATCTGCGCCGCTTTGTTCATGAAGCGGACAAATTCAGGGAAGCGCGCCGCGTCTTTTTCGGAGATGCGTTTGATGGACTCAACGTTAAGCGTGAGGGGGGAGCCATCCGCTAACAGGGTGATGAAAGGCTGGGGAGCAGAATCAACTTGAAGTCCGTGGGAGGCGAGTTTCAGGTCTTTGATAATGTCCGGGCGGAGAGTCCCGCCGGTGTGGAGAGAGTCCGCGGCGAAGCCACCCCCATTATCATGGGGGCTTTCCCCAAAAGATTCAGTCACCACCGAACCGCCAACGATGGAACGGCGTTCAAGCGCCAAAACCTTTTTGCCTTGCCTGGCAAGATAAGCAGCGGCAACAAGCCCGTTATGCCCCGCGCCGATGATGATGGTATCGTAATGATTTGTCATAAAAAAATCCTTTGTGCTACAATTTGTTCATGAAGGTACGCGACATTATCAAACTCATTGAAGCCGATGGTTGGTATTTGGTTGTCACGAAAGGCAGTCACAGGCAATACAAACATACGAAAAAACCTGGTCGCGTTACCATTGCGGGTCATCCGAATGATGACCTTGCGCCCGGAACCCAGAATAGTATTTTCAAACAGGCTCAGATTGAAAAACCGAAAGGCAAAAAGTAACCATGTATCGCTTTCTTATTGTTATCGAAAAAGCAAATGATAATTATTCTGCCTACTCTCCAGATTTGCCGGGTTGTGTAGCCACTGGCAAGACCCGTGAAGAAGTGGAACGCAATATGCATGAAGCAGTGGAAATGCACATTCAAGGAATGCTCGAAGATAAATTGCCAATTCCTGAAAGCACAGCGTACGCGGAATACATTGCAGTGCCAGCCTAGTTTATTTTCAAAGCCTCTGCGAAAGCGGGGGCTTTTTGTTTTCCAAAATCCATTAGGCGGGCGCCCGATGAAATAACTCGTTTCATATCATCCCGGTTGGTGGTCGTGAAAGACGTCCTTCCAAATAATCCAGACCGGTTTCGTCTGAAAGCCGCCACAGGATGTGTTCATCATAAGAACCGCTAAAACCGACAACGTATTCGTATTTGGTGCGTAAGAGGTAGAAAGTTCCGCATTCGGGGCATTGCATTAACTGCAATGTGACGCGAATATCGCGCACGGTTTTTAGGTCATTGACCGCTTGCGGAAATTTCGTGTTGGCTTCCGGCTGGTTAACATATTCAGTGGCGCGTTCTTCGTCGTGGATTTGCGAACAAATACTGCACTTGGTATGGCGGGGTTCAACAAGCGTGGACATGGCTGTAAAATATTCTCCTTGTTTCTGTAATTACAATATTCCATCCTTCAACATTTCCTTTGCCGCAAACATGCCGGGCGCGCCCATCACGCCGCCGCCGGGGTGAGCGCCGCTCGCGCCGAAGTAGTAGCCTTTGAGCGGGGTGCGGAAGTCTGCCCATTGCGGGGTGGGACGCAGGAAGAAGATTTGATGCAGCAGCAGTTCGCCGTGGAAGATGTTGCCGCCGGTGATGCCTGCAATGCGTTCGATGTCTTTCGGCGAAATGACTTGCATGCCCACGATGCACTCGCGGATGTTCGGCGCGTATTGCTCGATGGTGGAGATGACCGCTTCGCCGAGTTCATTTCGTTTCTCGTCATTCCAACCGCCTTCGAGGTCATAGGGCGCGTATTGCACAAAGCAAGACATCACATGATGTCCGGGCGGCGCCATGTCGGGGTCTATCATCGAGGGGAATATCATGTCAAGGTAGGGGCGTTTGGAAATCTGCCCGTACTTCGCGTCGTCGTAAGCGCGTTCGATGTAATCAATGCTTGGGCTGATGGAAACCGCGCCGCGATGCAAAACCGAGTTCGCGCCGCCGCGTCCCGCGCCTGTTGCGGGGTTGCCTGTGTATGGCAGCGCGGTAAAGTTCGGCAGTTTGCTCAAAGCAATGTTGACCTTGCCCGACGAGCCGCGTGTGCGGAAGTTTTGAATGGATGTGACAAAATCATCGGGCAGATGTTTCTGCTCCACAAATTGCAGGAAGGTGCGCTTCGGGTCGGCGGCGGACATGACGACTTTGGATTGAATTTCATCGCCATTTTCGAGGATGACGCCCACCGCGCGTCCACCCTTGACCTTGACCTGCTGCACGCTCGCGTTGACTCTGACCTCCACCCCGAGCGCTTTCGCAGCGTTAAATATCGAGCCGCTGACTCCGCCGGAACCGTTCTTGGCAAAACCCCATGCGCGGAAAGCGCCGTCAATTTCGCCCATGTAGTGATGCAGTAAAACATACGCCGTGCCCGGCGAGCGCGGACCGAGGAACGTGCCGATGATTCCGCTGGCGGCTTTGGTGCCTTTAAGCGCATCGGTCTCAAACCACTCTTCGAGCAAATCCGCTGAAGATTGCGTGGCGAGTTTGGCAATCATGTAGAGTTCTTTTTCGGAGAGCGACGCCGCGTATTGACCGACTTTGAGCAATCCCACCAAATCACGGATGCTCATGGAGGATGGGTCGGGCGGAATTAAATTGATGATGGGCTTGATTGCTTTCGCGGCGCGAGCCATGACGCGGGAATATTCGTCGTATGCCTCTGCATCTTTGGGCGAGTGGCGGTACAACTCGCGGCGGGTCAAGTCGTGGTCATCCCATGAGGCGAGGTAATCGCCGTTTTCCATGGGAGTGAAGGTGGAAGGCAGCGGCAGAATTTTAAGTCCATGCTTGGGCAGTTCCAAATCGCGGATGATTTCCGGGCGCAAGAGACTCACCACATAGGAAAATTCGGTGAACTTGTAGCCGGGAAAAATTTCCTCAGTCACTGCCGCGCCGCCGACGATGTGCCGCCGTTCCAGCACGACCACTTTCTTGCCTGCTTTTGCCAAATATGCGGCAGCCACAAGTCCATTGTGACCGCCGCCGATGATGATTGCGTCGTATTGATTGGATGTCATTTATTGCTCCACAAAATTCCTGGGTATATTTACTTTTCCAAAAATACGGTTAAAAGATTTTTTACTGCATCTGACCAACAAAGTATTAAACCTATCCACCCGACTATAACTGCGAAAATTCCTTTTATTGAGACTATGTCAAGAAAAATACGCATAGGGAGTTCCTTACGTAAAATTACAACCAAAAAACCTAAACCAAACATACCTGAAGCAATTCCCCTGTAAAATAAATGACTCTCGTTTGTGTTTGGTATATCAAGTAGACTAGGCAAAATCAAAAAGATAGCCCCAATTACAACTGGAATATAAATTAACCATAAAGTAGTAGTATCTTCTAATTTCTTTGGCGATTGACTTTTTGTTTCATTCTTCATACAAAGTGTCCCTTCACAACCTACTTGGTGTTTTTGGTATGCCTTTTGCAACGAATGCTCAAGGCAACTCACTCAGTAACTATTCACCATTCTCTATTCTCTAAATTCTATTTTTTCTTCCACTCCGGCTCATAGAACGGAAGTTTAACCACTTTCGCTGGCGCATGTTGACGGTGATGCTCGACCGTGATTTCCATGCGGACGTCAGTACCGATTTCGTAGTATGGCTTCTCCATGTGTGCAAGAGCGATGTAAGTTTTCAACAACGGCGACCAACTTGAAGTGGAGGCGTATCCCACCTGTACGTTCCCAACCAGAATTGGCAGACTTCCTCGAATCGCCATTCCGGGAATCTGCGGCGGCAGACCGACTCTTCCGAATATCTTTTCCATTCCCACCCAATCCACTGCCAAGCCGACCATCTTCCAAGCCGAGCCTTCACGCTTTTCTTTTTCCAATGCACGGCGACCGACGAAGTAGCCGGGCTTGTCGAGCGCGACGGTCCAATCGAGCCCCAACTCGAAGGGAGAGGATTTTTGTGATTCGATCCATGCGTGGGTTGTAGAGGTGTAATCTACATCGAGCATGAAGAGACCCGCTTCCACGCGCGCCATGTCCATTGCCAAAATGCCGACAGGGGTGATGCCGTAATCAGAACCGGCTTCCATGAGTGTATCCCATACGTTGAGCGCGTCTTTGGCGTCCATCCAAATCTCATAACCGAGGTCGCCGGTGTACCCCGTTCTTGAAATGGTGACTTCCACCCCGTTAATTTTGTTTGTCATCAAGCGGAAGTACTTCAACTCATCCACAGAAGTTTCGCAAACGATATTCAACACCTTGCGCGTGTTCGGTCCCTGAAAACTGAGCGCCGCCACGTCATCGGTCACTTCCGTAATGGATACATCCATGCCGACGGCATTCATCATCAGCCAGCGTAGATTCGGTTCCGCGGCAGTCAGGCGGAAGGTTTGCTCTTCGAGGCGCGAGACCGTGCCGTCATCTATCATCTTGCCTTCTTCGTCACACCAGCCGGTGTAAACGACCTGTCCCACTTTCATTTTGTAAATATCGCGGGTGGTGACGCGGTGAAGCAAAGCCGCCGCGTCTTTTCCTTTGATGACATACTTGATGAGCGGGGAGACGTCTATCAACGCCGCCGAATTGCGGATTGCCCAATACTCGCGGTCCAGCACATGCTCATACGAGCCGGCGACAAAATAGCCCGCCCACTTGCGCCAGTTCTGCGGCTGGCACAAGGCGGATGTCCGTTCGTGGAAGGGGGTGGTTTTCAGGTTGAGATTTAGCATGGGGGAATTTCCTCGATTGGCGCGGATTGTACATTATATATAATTTTGTGGCAACCAGAATTAAGACAAAACAGGTCAGGTTATGGTCTTTAAGGAATTATTTCCGTAATGTTTGCGCAGGGCGCGGTTACGAAAGTAATTTGTAAAACTTCATAACCTAACCCTCCCCCAAAAGGGGCGAAGATAACCTCTAACATGATATGAAACCCCTCTCCCAGAGGGAGAGGGGCAGGGAGGCGAAAGCAGCGAAACTAAAATTTGCAAAATCTTTCTTTGCGGAATAATAAGGTTAACGCTAGTTGCCGCCTTCAAAAGGGAAGAAGGATTTTGCCTGTTTTGAACCGCCGATGTGCAGAGGGCGCAGAGTTTTTAATGAATTTCTCCGTGTCCTCCG
>DAOTZP010000276.1:0-2035 GCA_034434265.1 Anaerolineales bacterium
ATCCTCATCATGAACCTGCTTGTGCTGACGGAAAGCCCGCTTGTTTTATATCCCGTTGCATACCTCAGCGCATTAGGCGCGCTTTCGCTGCTGGTCACCGTTTTTGCCATTTTGTGGATGATGCTGATGCGGCAGGATAACACCTTTGAGCATTTGCGCCAAATTTGGATGCCCCTTCTCGCAGGGCTGACACTGGCGTTATTATTAATTTTGACCATTGACCTGATGCGCCTGCAACTGACCGGAACATGGAGCGGCGCGCTGCCCGGAGTCAGTGGATAAAAAGGAGCAAGACAAATGGAAGCCTTTCTTGGAATTTTTTCGGCATTTGGTCTTTCCGCCAGCGCGGGACTGAACGCCTACATTCCCCTGCTTGCGGTTGGCGTGATTGCGCATTATTTCCCCAACACGCTTAAACTCTCCCAGCCGTGGGATTTGCTCGCCAACCCGTGGATTTTGATTCTGCTTGGCGTGCTGGTCATCATCGAAATGCTTGCCGATAAAATCCCCGCGGTGAATCACGCCAACGATTTGATTCAAACGGTTGTGCGTCCGGCTGCGGGCGCAATTGCGTTTGCAGCAAGCGCAAACGTCATCAACGACATACATCCCATCCTCGCCCTTGCCTGCGGGCTGTTGGTGGCTGGCACAGTGCATGTGACCAAATCGGCGGTGGTGCGCCCGATTGTTACGGCAACCACAGGCGGCGCGGGCAACGTCCCCGTCAGCGTCGCGGAAGATGTCGCCGCGACGGGCGTTTCATTGCTTGCGGTGTTTATGCCGCTCATCGTCGGGTTTGTGCTGGCAGTTTTTATTCTGCTTTTGGTCTGGTGGCTTTCGCGCCGCACAACAAAATCCGCCTGATATAATTCAACCTATACTTTTACAAGGAGAAGAAATTATGAATGAAATGCCCGTTTCCCCCGATGAAGTTTCTGAAGCGCCAAAGAAAAGCAAAACCCCCATCATTATTGCCATTGTTGTCATTGTGCTGCTGTGCTGCTGCTGTCTTGGACTCGGCGGCGCATGGTGGCTGTGGAACAACGGCGACGCGCTGCTTGGCGTTTCGCAGGTTCTGCCGCGCCTGATTGCATAATTGCACAGTTCAAATTGAAATCAAAAACGCGCCTGCCAATGCAGGCGCGTTTGCTTTTTACCACAAGGGGAAATTCGTCAAGCCGACGAACCAATTTACCATAGGCTGGTAAATTTGCAAGCCAATGAGTCCAACGACGGTTCCCAACAGCGCGCCTGCAAGAATATCCGAAAGATAGTGAACGCCCATTGCCACACGGGCAAGCGCAACCAAAGGCGCCCACACCCAGAGAATCGCCGCCAGCCAGGCCGGGGCAAGCGCAGAGGCAACAACGGCAATCAAAAACGCGCGGGCGGCATGACCGGAAGGAAAAGAGTGCGGGTCGGTGTTGCGGTAAATGCCGCCCCATTCGCCTTCCGGTCTTTGGCGGCGGACGAGAAATTTAATGGCAAGCACCACGCCCGCCAAACCGAGAATACCGAAAAATTCAACAACTTCCCAATGCTTCCAAAATGAATCGCTGAAAAACCATGCGGCAATTAACGCCGCAAACCAAAACCATGAGTCGCCGGAGTGGGCAAAAAAGATGGCAAGGCTTCGCAATATGCCGGGTTTTTCCGCCACGCGCATTTTATCTGAAAGCCGCGCGTCCAATTCAAGCAAAGAACGAAGATTCATTAAACTCTTAATGCCTTTCTTTATTAACTGATGTTACGCGCGAGCGCGCAAATAATTGACCGCTGCGGCAGGCACGCAGCCTGTGGTCTGCGGTCAATTTTCGGGCGCGCTGCTTAAATCCAATCATATAAAAGATAAACACAGATAATGTTTTATCTGTGTTTATCAGCTGCAAATGTCCGGCGAAAAATTATTTTTGATTCGCCAAGTCTTTGCGCATCAATTCGAGCTGGTGAGGTTTGTCCACATCCATGCACGGTTCGGCGCGCTCCCAGATGATGGCGCGCCCTTTGACTCCAATGCGCTGGCAGGCGCGTTCCA
>DAOTZP010000277.1:0-6913 GCA_034434265.1 Anaerolineales bacterium
TGGGGCGCGCGCCCATTTCATAGGCGTTGATGCGCCCGCTGGGAATGCCCGTCTCTTGCGAAAGGTGACGCACCGACATGTTGATTTTGCTGCGTTCCTGCCGCAGCATGGCGCCAACCATACGCTGGCGCAGTGCAATCAACTGCGCGGTATCAATCGTTTCGGGAATGGCGGGCGTTTCGGAGAGGGTTTCGTTTCCCCAAAATTGTTTAATGGGCAGTTTGAGGTAAAAGACCAGCGTTTCCAATTCAGGCAGGGAAGGGGCGCGGCGTCCCTCTTCATAGGCGCGAAACAGTCCGGGGGTGACGGCAATCGCGTCGGCGCATTCTTTCACTGTGCGGCGTTCCGCCAGACGCGCGTCACGAATCAACAAGCCAAGTTTTTTTTGTCGGATGGTAAATTGGGCGTTAGACATGAGTCCTCTAAAAAATTACGCGGTGTTTTTAATTGGCGCAAGCATTATAGCAGTTTGGCGCATTATCTCCGCTGGTTTTGGTACGAAGGCTTTGGCGCAAACACTTCCGCGCTGAGTTTGAACCCGGCGGCTTCGAGGCGCGGGGTAAAGTTGGGGCGGATGCCTGTGGCGCTCATTTCGCCCAACACCTTCCCTTCGGGCGTGACGCCGGTTTGCACAAATTTGAAAATATCGCTCAGCACGATAATGTCGCCTTCCATGCCAGCCACTTCCGTCACATAGGTCACTTTGCGCTGCCCGTCTTTCAAGCGCGTTTGTTGGATGATTAAATCAATTGCGGAGGAAATTTGTTGGCGCACAACTTTGATGGGCAGATCCATGCCTGCCATCAGCACCAGAGTCTCAAGGCGCGAGATGGCGTCGCGCGGGGTGTTGGCGTGGATGGTGGTGAGCGAGCCGTCGTGTCCCGTGTTCATGGCTTGCAGCATGTCCAGCGTTTCGCCGCCGCGGCATTCGCCAACGATAATTCTATCGGGGCGCATACGCAGCGAATTTTTCACCAGCTCGCGGATGGAAACGGCGTGCTGCCCATCGGCATTGGCGGGTTTGGTTTCCATTCTCATCACATGGTCCTGCTGCAATTGCAATTCGGCGGCGTCTTCAATGGTGATGATGCGCTCATTTTCAGGAATAAACCCGGATAAGACATTTAGCAAAGTGGTTTTACCGGACCCCGTGCCGCCGGAAATGATAATGTTAAAACGCGCCTTGACACAGGCATATAAAAAATCCCTGATTTGCGGGGTGATGGAGCCGTAGGCAATCAAGTCTTCCGCTTTTAGTTTATCTTTCTTAAACTTGCGGATGGTGATGGAGGGTCCGTCAATGGCAACAGGGCGCACCACCGCGTTTACGCGCGAGCCATCCGGCAGGCGCGCATCCACCGTTGGCGAGTCGGCGTCCACGCGGCGTCCCAGCGGCAGGACGATGCGGTCAATAATCCGCAGGACGTGGTCTTCATCGTCAAAGGTGATGTTGGTTTTAATCAGCTGTCCCTTTTTTTCAACAAAAACTTTTTTCGGTCCATTGACCATGATTTCGGAAACATCGGGGTCATCGAGCAGGGATTGAATTGGTCCGTAGCCAAGCAGGTCGTTCAGCACCTGGTCAAAAATTTGTTTTCGCAGGTCTTCGGGCAGTTTCACCTGTGTCTGCTGATACACCTGACCGATGTTTTGTTTTACAAACGCCTCGCGCTGATTGGCGGGAATGCCCTCCGATTCCAACACGCGCATCAGCGTATCTGCCAGATATTTTTTTAAGCGAATCAAGTCCTGCCCGGTTAAACGGGCGGGCGCCGCATTGGCGGGGTTCAGCATACTCATTCGTTTGATTCTCCCTTTTTATTTTCGCTTGGAAGCACCCAGACAATTTGCGAACGTTGTATGGCAAGGAAAGGCGCTTCAAAAATCACCTTGTCGTTTGCGTCGTGGACGGTGGCGCGGGTAACGGCAAGGAATTGCTCATCGCGTTCCAGCTCGCCTTTGAGCCGCTCTCCCTGGCGAATGTGTACCAGCCCGCGAATTAAATGCGTGGTGGTTTGAATGATTGCCTCAGTCGGCAGTTTGGTAACAACGTCGGTGTAGAATTTTCCCTTCTCATCATATTCGATAGACATGGCATCTCCTCTTTTATGTGAAAGCGTCTTACTCGCGCAGGCGCAGAGCAAGGTCGGTCATTTTTTGCGCCATTTCACGCAACAAAACCGAGGCGGCGTCGCCGGGGTGTTGAATGGAAAAAGGAATATGGCTGTTGTTTGACAGGGTGAAGTTTCCGCCTACATGCGGGACGATGTAACGAATATCCATGCCGAGCATTTTTTCCACTTCGGCTTTGCTCAACCCTTCCAAACCTACAACGCGGTTAAGGATGGGGAAGATGGATTCGGATTTGATGTTTTTGTTGTTGAAAAATTCAAGCAGGGTGTTGGTCATGGTCACGGTGCTTAAGTCGGGGCTGACTATCAAAGCCACCACGTCGGCGTATTGAATCAAGGGAAGCGAAAAACGCGAGAGTGAACGTCCCAAGTCTATCAGCACATAATCGTATGCGGATTTCAAAGCGATGACAATATCCCAAATGCGGTTGACGTTCAGGCGGTTGCTGGATTCGGGGTCGGGCGAGCCAGCCAGCAGGTGAAATTTCCAGTCGCGGATTTTTGTGAGGTTTTTGCTGAAAAATTCCGGCGTGGTTTCATCGGAGGGCAGGCTGGCAATGGTGACCAGGTTTTGTTCGCCGGTGTATCCAACAATCGGTGCAATCGAGCCAATGGGCAGCACCATATCCATGACGGCTACGCTTGCGTCCTTGTGCAATTGCGCAACGCTCATGGCAAGGTTGGCAAGGATGGAAGATGTGCCAACCCCGCCTTTGGCGCTGAGCGCCACAATCAACAGCCCGCCTTTTTTGACAGAAGGCACAGGAGTGGTTTGCAAAGGGGTGGAGGCGGAAACAACGGCAGGTTGGGAAGAAGCAAGCGCGGCGGCTCCGCCCAACAAACGCGCCATAGCTTCATTTAGCAATGAAACCGCCTGCCCGGACTTGGTGATGTAGGCGTCAAACCCCGCCACCAGACAGGATTTTTCGCGCATGGGGTTGGGGTCGGAGGAAAGGGCAATGAGCGGCATTTGCGCGGTGCGCGGGTCTTGTTTTAACTTTTGGGCGACTTCTTCGCCGCGCAGGTCGGGCAGGGAGGGTTCGATAATGGCAAGCGCGGGGCGGTCGCGCCACGCGTAAATCAATCCTTCTTTTGCCGAGCCAGTTTCAATGACCTGATATTCGTGCTGCAGTTTGCGGGCAATAAAGTTGCGGCTGGCAACATCAGCATCCACCAGTAAAATTTTTTTCTCCGGCATGGCGCATTTTCCTGTTGATTAGGATTCAATGGGCGGCATAAGGTAGCCAAGCCCTGAACGGGTGACAATATGGCGCGGGTTGTGCGCGTCCTCTTCCAGTTTTTGGCGCAGGCGCGCAATGCTCACCCACAAAATTTCCTTGTCGGTTTTATATTCCACGCCCCACACGCTGGTAAGCAAATCTTCAGAGGTTAGGATTTTTCCAATGTTGTGGGCGAATTGCAAGAGCAGGCGGTATTCGGTTGCGGAAAGGGAGACGGGCTGTTCATTCACCCACACTTCGGCGCGGGCAAAATCTATCTTCAAGTTGTCGTGGGTGAAGAAGCGCGACTGTCCGGTTTCGGTGGCGGGCTGGGCGCGGCGCAGCACGGCGCGCACGCGCGCCAAAAGTTCAGTGGCGGAAAAAGGTTTGACGAGGTAGTCATCGGCGCCGAGGTCGAGTCCGCGCACGCGGTCTTGTTCTTCGCCGCGCGCGGTGAGAATGACCACCGGCACGTTGGAAAATTCGCGCAGCCGCTGGCACACGCCAAAGCCGTCCAAACGCGGCATCATCACATCCAGCAACACCAAATCTATGGGTTGGCTTGAGAAAACATCGAGGGCTTGCAGCCCGTCTTGCGCGGTGGAAACCTGGTATCCCTCCGTGCGGAGATTCGCTTCAAGCAGGCGCAGGTAGCGGGGTTCGTCATCCACTACAAGAATATGTTTTGCCATGAGTAATGCTCCTTGTTAAATCAAACGAGGGTTTCGCCGAGGGGCAGTTCGATAATAAAGGTTGCGCCGCTGCCGGGTGTGGATTCTGCCCAAATCGTACCATGATGCGCGGCGATAATCTGCCTGCAAATGTACAACCCCAGCCCCGTGCCTTTGACCGCGTTATCGTTTGGGACGCGGTAGAAACGCTCGAACAGGAACGGCAGGTACTCGGCGGGGATTCCCGGACCGCGGTCGGAAAATTCCACGCGGATTTTTTGCGGGCTGGCGCAGGCGGAAATAAACAATTCAGAATCGGGCGCGTATTTGATTGCGTTGCTGAACAAGTTTTCAAATACTTGTGAAAGCCGTTTGCCGTCGCCTTGAATGGGCGGGATGTTTTCAAAATTAAAGCGCGCTTTTAAGCCGGGGTGATGCGCGGCAATCCGCAGAAAAACATCCCTGATGAGTGAATCTATTCTAACAGGCGAGAATTTGAATTGCAAAGTCTTGCTGTGCAGGCGGGCTGCTTCGAGCATGTCGTCTATCAGCCGGGCAAGGCGGTCGGCTTCTTCGTCAATCACGGTGAGAAATTCGCGCTGGGTGGCTTCGTCCCATTGGGTGTCGTCACGCAGTAAGCTGGTGCTGTATCCCTTAATAAAGCCAAGCGGAGTGCGGAGCTCGTGCGTAATGGTGGAAACAAAGTCGTCTTGCAGGCGCATTTGCCTTTGCACGGAATCCAGCTCGGCGCGGGCTTGCAGCAGGTCGCGTTGTTCGATTAATGCCGCCGCCCAAAACGATTGCAGCCCCGCCAGTTGAATATGCTCGGCAGTGTATTCGGGTCCGCCAAAGCGGACGAATAACAGCGCGCCATTGACTTCGGATGCAATATACAGCGGAAATCCCAACAGGTAGGGAAGCGAAAGCCTGTTGGTATTGCCGCTTGATGTTGTTTTTGGGGTATCCATCATCCTTTCGCCGGAAAGGATGATTTGATTGGCGAGCGCCTCGCCCCAAGCTGCGTCGGCTTCGGCGGTTTTTCCGCGCCCAACGGCGCGGGCGTACACGGCTTCAATTTGTTTTTTTTCTTTGAGATAAATTGCAACGTTGTCAAATACAAAGGAACTGCGCAAAGATACAAATAAAGTGTCCAACGCGGTTTTCCAGTCCTGTTGTTGTTGGACTTTTTGAAAAATATTGTATAGCAGCGCCAGCGTATTTGAGTCCATGACTATTCGCGGATGGCTAACAAAGGAAACTTGAAGGTTGAGCCTTTGCCTTCCACTGATTGCAGTTCAAGCATGGAGCCGTGCGCTTCGACAATTTGACGCACCAGCGAAAGCCCAAGCCCGGTTCCGCTGTAACGGCGGGTGGAAGAGCCATCCAACTGGTGAAATGGCTCAAACACTTCTTGAAAGCGGCTGGAAGGAATGCCAATTCCGCTATCGGCTACGGAAATTGTCACAAGGGTACTTCCTTCTTCTTTCAAAGAAAGTTCCACCCTGCCGCCGGAAGGCGTGAACTTGATTCCATTATCCAATAGTTGATGAAGCGCCCAGCCGATTTTTTCCGGGTCCGCCTGCACAAGCGGCAGATTTTCCGGCGGGTTAAAAACAAGGTTGACTTCGCGCTCGGCGGCTTTGGGAAGCGCGGAGCGGATTGCCGCAGAAGCCAGAGCGGAAATATCCACCTTCTTCATTTTGAGGCTGAGCTCGCCGCGCGAAGCCAGCGAGAACATAATTAAGTCTTCGATGATGCTTTCCAGTTTATCGGCCGCTTTTTGGCTGACTTCCAAAGCGCGGTATTGTTCTTCATTAATGCTGCCCAATGATTCGGAAATGAGCAAGTCAATATAGCCTTTGATGTGAGTCAACGGCGTGCGGAGCTCATGCGAAATATTGGAGACGAAATTGGCTTTCATCTGGCTGAGCTCGGAAAGCCGTTTGAGCGCCTCATCCAGTTCGGCGGTGCGTTCTTTTACGCGCAGTTCCAGCGTGCGGTGCGAAGCTTCCAGCGCGGAGCGAAGCTGAATGAGCTGTTCGGTTATCACTTGGTCAAGGGTTTCACGGTCGAGCAGGTTCAGTTCCATCAACGCCTGCCCAAGCAAGCATTGCCTGCCTTTGGCTGCTTCGGCTTTTTGGTGGTCAAGCGCGCGCTGCAAGTCGGCTTCGGTGATTAAGCCTTTTTGCACAATGTATTCGCCCATTCGTGGAATGAGCATTTCGGGGGAAAGTTTTGGAAGGAGTTGAGCCATAGAAGGTTACAGGTTAAAGGTCAGGCAACCCATTCACCATTGACCATTGTTTGCGCGGGGGTGAGCGATAGCAAGTCGTTCGGTTGTAGTTTGAAAATATCTTCGTTCAGGACAATTAAATCGGCGTGATAGTTTTCCGCCAGTTTGCCAAGACGATGCTCCGCGTTGGCGGCGTAGGCTGCGCCGATGGTATAAGCGCGGAGGGCTTCTTCGAGGGTGAGTTTTTGCTCAGGATACCAGCCTTCATCTTCGGGCGGGGCGTCGGCGCGGCGGCGCGTGATGGCGGCGTGGAGTCCCCAGAAGGGGTTGGGCGATTCCACCGGCGCATCCGACCCGAAGGCGAGAGTCGCGCCGCTTTCCAATTGAGCGCGCCACGCATACGCAAGCGAGGAACGCGCGCCCCAATACGCATCCGCCGCGTACATATCCGAAGGCGCGTGAATGGGCTGCATGGAAGCGATGACGTTAAGTTGCGCGAGGCGCTTCACATCGTCCGGGTGCAAAATTTGCACATGCTCAATGCGGTGACGCAGCGCGGGCAGCCCGTTTTCTTTTTCGTAACGGCGAAGCTGTTCGTAGGCGTTCAACACTTCATGGTTGGCGCGGTCGCCAATGGCGTGAACGGTCATGCCCAGC
>DAOTZP010000278.1:0-8722 GCA_034434265.1 Anaerolineales bacterium
GCACTTTCACTCTGGCTTTTGCTTGCGTATCAAAACAAACCTCCCCGCTATTTTTTTCTCTCCGCGTGGGCGGGCTGGGGCGCGTTTGCCGCCGCTGCTTTCGACGCTGTGGAAAATTACGCGCTCTGGCGGGTTTTAACTCACAGCGCATTTGCGCCATACGCGCAAATTGCCGCTTTATGCGCGGCAATGAAATTTTTGCTTTTGGCAATTGGTCTTGTAATTGCGCTGGGCGGAAGCGCCATGAAGAAAATCTAAACGCGGAACTCCACCCGTTCGCTGGTTTTCTGGCTTTGAGTCACATCCTGATTGAGGGGCAGCGCCACATGAAACTGGCTGCCGGGGAAGTTCACTTCGTCATAGCCGGGGCTTTCCACCCAAATGCGCCCGCCGTGCGCCTCCACAATACCTTTGGATAAAGCCAGCCCCAGCCCGGCGCCGCCGCCCTTAAAGCGCGTTTTGCTGGTGGAATGTTTGCCCAATTCGCCCGGCTGGTAAAACTTGGTAAAGATAATTTCGCGGAAGTTCGGGTCCACCCCCACGCCGGTATCGCTGAAAATAATTTCCACGCCGCCATTGGGCAGGTCGTTCATCGGCGCGACGTTTCTCGCGCTGATGGTGATTTTGCCATTGTTGTCCGTAAACTTAATCGCGTTTCTTAACAAGTGATGAAACACTTTACGCAGCAGGTTTGAATCCGCTTGTATCATCGGCAGGGGCGGAATTTCCATTGTCAAAGACTGCTTGCGGTCTTTGATAATGTCGGCGTGTTCAAAGCAAATCTCTTTCAGCAACAAGCCAATCTCCACCGGCTGCATGTGCGGTTTCAGCGAGCGCGCGTCCAGCTGGGCAATATCAAACATGGAATCCATCACCTCGTACAGGCGCATGGTTCCCTCGTGAATTTTCTTCACCATGAATTTGAAATTCGCTTCAAGGCTGGGGTCGTCCATCAGCATTTCGCTGTACCCTTTAATCACCGTTAAGGGCGTGCGTAATTCGTGTGAAGCAATGCTGATAAAGTCCGATTTTGCCTGGTCAATGCGCTGCAAATCGCGGTTTGTTTTTTCCATGGCGCGGCGCGCCTGCCGCAGTTCCTGATTTAGCTTCATCAGGTTTTCAACCAAACGGGCGTTTTCGAGCGCGGCGGCGGTTTGGCTGGCGTGCGCGCTGAGCGTCAGCAAATCTTCTTCGGTGTACCGGCTGCCGTTGAGTTTCTTTCCAAATGCCAGCAAGCCAATCCACTGCCGTTTGGAGAAGATGGGAATATACACTTCCACTTGCAGGTTTCTAAACCATTCCTTTTCGCCCGCGTCAACAGATTGAAACACAGGCAAAAAATCCAAATCATATTGCAGCAGCGGGCGTTGTTCGCGGACAAAGAAAGACGCTATCAAGCCGTTTTCTTCCAGCTTGGCGGGCGGCATGGGTTTTTCTTGCGGGCTGCGCACCATGCTCACATGGTACAACTTGCTCCCGTCGTCTTGACGTTCAGCGTCCACAAGGAAGAGGAAGCCGCGCTCGATGCGCATGGTTTCGAGAATAATTCCCACCGCCACGTTGGCGAGTTTATCCACTTCCAAAATGTTGTTAATGCTCTCGCTGTATTGGTGAATGGCGCGGCTGGCTTCATATTCGCTGCCGGATGCCAGCCATTTTCTTAAGGCGCTGCCAATCAAGGTCAACAGCGGGGCAAAAAACAAGGAGACGAGCAAAGCCGCCAGCGCGCCCGCCAACAGCGGGTTGAAATTGACGCGCTCTTTCAGCAAATCCTCCGCCAGCAAAAACGCGCCGACATACAATCCCGCCGCCACAAGCGCGGTAAAGAGGTACGAAAGAATGCGGCTCATGCTTTCTTTAAGGTCGGGAAGATAATGCGTGCCAACCACATACGCGGTCAGCGCGGCAATCAACAAGCGCAGCGGCTGCCCCGACATTGGGATATATAAAAAAAGAAGAATATCGTTTACGCCGGTTAAAAAAAGAATTACCCACCAATAGTTCACGCGGTTTTGAAACATCAACTGATTGGATTCTTTTTTGTTGTTTGCAATGAGGAAAATCCAGTTAATGATAAAGACCAGCCAGCCAATCATCGCCGCAGCGGAAAAGACCTGCCCGCGCGAGATGGTGATGCTTCCATTTGAAAATAACGGCTGCGGGGTAAAAGCCAAAATCAACACAAGGGCGGCAAGCCAGCCCGCCGCAATGCCCGCCCACAACTTCCAGCGCAATTCAAGTTTAAGGAAAGCCTCCAGCGCGCACAACAAAACAGCCAGCAGAATCAGCGAAGCGAAACTATGAACAAAGTGAATGGTTTCAAAGGGGGTTGCGCGGTTGTGTAAAAAAGATTCCAGAATCACAGCCCCCATGGCAAGCAGCGCGTATGCCGAAGCCAGCCACGCTGCCGCGCCATGACCGTCCTCACGCCGCTGCAGGATGAAAAAGAGAACAGGCAGGTATAACGCGGCAAGCAAAAGCAACAGAACAAATTGCGTCAGTGAAGATTCCATGTGGCTGAAATTTTACCCGAAAATTTCGCATATCGGTTATCATTATGTCATGCTCACTTCCCGCGCTTCCCGAATCAAATACAACTTCCCTCTTGACCTGTATCGCCCGGACGGGCATATTGTTTTTTCGGAACTTGCATCTGCCCGGGCTTTTGCGGCTCATCTTTCCAAAGCCCGCAACGGCGCGCCTGTCTCTGCCAGCGAACTTTATGCGCTCTCGCTTCTGGATGAAGCCTACCATATTTTGTTGCGGCGCTATTTTGAAAAGCATACAGGCGCAATGAGCCGCGCCATGGGAATGCTGCAATCCAATCTCGGCTCGAAATATGACCTGACCTTAACGCGCTTCACCGAAGAATTTCCGCCGATGGCGGTCTTTCGCGGCGAAATGTCGGCGGGCGTTTACCTTTCCACCAAAGTTCCGCACTTTGGCGATTTTGGGCGCGGCGTGCGCGCCGCAACCATTGAAGAAATGCTGCTTATCAATAACGCCAACAACAACCCGGCGTTAAAGGAATACAAAGACCTGTTCGATGATTCCGGCATGGCGCAATCGGCGTACAAAGAATTCACCGCCTTGCTGCTGGAACATTTTTCCAAACAGGCGGGCTTTGGCAACGGCGAATTCAATCTGGGCGATACGCTCACCGACCTGCTGACCGAACCCATCAAAGCCCACCCCAATTCGCTCGAAGACCAGCTGCGTTTCATCGTTCAAAGATGGGGACATTTGCTTGGCGAAGCCTTTGCAAACCGCATCCTGCGCGGCATTGACTTTCTGCGCGAAGACACCATCCGCAAGCGCGGCGCGATGGATACATTCAATGCTGAAACCTACCTGCCCGACTTCAAAGGACAGGAATACGCCGAATATGAACGCTACTCGCCGGATAAAGATTGGATGCCGCGCTTGATTCTGCTGGCAAAAAATACCTATGTCTGGCTGGGGCAGCTGGCAAAAAAATACCAGCGCGATATTTCCACCCTCGACCAAATTCCCGACGAAGAGTTGGATTTGCTCGCCGCGCGCGGATTCACCGGCTTGTGGCTGATTGGGCTGTGGGAACGCAGCCGCGCCTCGCAGCGCATTAAACAACGCATGGGACAAACCGACGCGGTTGCCTCGGCATATTCGCTTCATTCCTACGACATCGCCGCCGACTTGGGCGGCTGGAACGCGCTGGAAAATTTACGCGCGCGCGCATGGCGGCGCGGCATCCGCCTCTCGGCGGACATGGTTCCCAATCACATGGGCATTGATTCCACTTGGGTTGTTGAACATCCCGATTGGTTTTTATCCTGCCCGTTCCCGCCCTACCCTTCCTACTCCTTCCGTTCCGAAAACCTTTCAGACGATTTGCGCGTGGGCATTTATCTCGAAGACCATTATTACGACAAAACCGACGCCGCAGTCGTCTTTCAACGCCGCGATTTGCAAACCGGACATATTCATTACATCTATCACGGCAACGACGGCACATCCTTCCCGTGGAACGATACCGCCCAGCTCGATTATACCAAACCCGAAGTGCGCGAGGCGGTGATACAAGTCATCCTGCATGTTGCGCGCAATTTCCCCATCATCCGCTTTGATGCGGCAATGACGCTTGCCAAGAAACACATTCAACGCCTGTGGTTTCCGGAGCCGGGCGCGGGCGGAGCCATTCCCTCGCGCGCGCAATTCGGCATGACCCGCGCCGAATTTGATGAAAAAATTCCAGTTGAGTTTTGGCGCGAGGTGGTGGATAGAGTCGCCGCCGAAGCGCCCGATACCCTGCTGCTTGCCGAAGCTTTCTGGCTCATGGAAGGCTACTTCGTCCGCACGCTGGGAATGCACCGCGTGTACAACTCCGCATTTATGCACATGCTTCGTGATGAAGACAACGCGAAATACCGCATGGCAATCAAATCCACGCTGGAATTTGACCCGCAGATTCTCAAGCGGTATGTCAACTTTATGAACAACCCGGATGAGAAAACCGCCGTCGAGCAATTTGGCAAAGGCGATAAGTATTTCGGCGTTTGTACTTTGCTTGCCACTTTGCCCGGCTTGCCCATGTTTGGTCACGGACAGGTGGAAGGCTTCACCGAAAAATACGGCATGGAATTCCGCCGCGCCAAATGGGACGAAACGCCCGACGAAGGGCTGATTCAAGCGCACGAGTGGCGCATCTTCCCGTTGCTGCACAAACGCTTTGTATTTGCCGATGTGGAAAACTTTTTGCTGTATGACTTTTATGCCGATGGCGGCGTGGATGAAAACGTCTTCGTCTACTCGAACCGATTTGAAGAAGAACGCGGGCTGGTAATTTATCACAACAAGTATGCGGAAACCAGCGGATGGATAAAAACCTCCGCCGCGTATTTGGATAAAGCCAGCGGAGAAATGCGCCAAAAAAATCTTGCCGAAGGTCTCGCCCTGCCGCGCGCAGGTTATGTCATTTTCAAAGATTACGCCAGCCAGTTGGAATACATTCGCCCGTGCGCGGAGATTTGGGAGAAGGGTTTATTCATACGGCTTGCCGCATATCAATGCCATGCGTTCATCGAATTCCGTTTTGTGGAAGGCGCGGAATGGCAAACCATTTGCGAAACGCTCAACGGCGCGGGCGTTGCTTCCATGTATGAAACATGGAAGCAGGCAGTAAAAGCCGCGCAAGCGCAAGAAAAGCCCGCCAAGCCCAAAGCAGCCCGCAAGCCGAAAAAGACGGCGGCTGCAAAGAAGCCCGCCAAGCAAAAAGCGGAAAAGGTAAAAGCAAAACCGGTGAAGAAAAAGACAGCGGCAAAGAAAAAGCCGGAAACGCAGAAACCCGCCGCCCCGAAGAAAAAAACCGCGGTGAAGTTAAAGGAAAAAACCGCTTCCGCGAAACCCGTCCAAAAGCCGAAGAAAAAGACGGTCAAGCCCCTTCCGCTTGCCGTCATCACCCCCGCCCCGGTGAAAAAAACAACGGTCAAAAAAAATCGCGTGAAAGTCAGCAAGCCATTAACGCCGGTTTTGAAAAAAAACGTAAAAAAAGCCACCGTTAAGCGCAAGTAAATTCAGCGCGGCGGGGCGCGCCCTACAATTGCCATACGAAAACATGACAAACGCCTTTTTCTTATTGACTTGCATTTTGAAACGTACTATACTGGCTTCATTGAGGTAACGCCGACATGAGCTTATTTGAAGGCAAGTTCCAATTTTGTTAAACAGACACGCGGTATATCCGCGTGTCTTTTACATTTCCCACAAAAGGAGATTACGAACATGGACTTCGGACTAATAGGAAAGTTGGAAAAGGCAAAACGCTATGCCGAGGACAGGCACCGCTTCCTCTTTAATCAATTTGACCTGACCTTTCACGGCGACAACAATGAACACCATGTCACTTATAGCAACGGCGTGTTTAATTGCGATTGCGAATTCTTCCTAACCCACAAACGCTGCGGACATTCCATGGCGCTTGAAATTCTCTTGAAAGATATGATTGTCGTAGCCGCCGAAGCATAAAAAATTTACAACTGAATAGCAAATCCCTGAAAGCGAATTAAAGGCTTTTAGGGATTTTTCATTTTTACGGATTGTTTTTGGTGTAAAATTTTCAGCATGAACGAAAAAATAACGAGACGCGATTTCCTCAAATTGGGCGGGCTTGCGCTGGGCAGCCTGGCTTTTACGCCTTTCCTGCCGGGTTTAACCGATTTCAAAGACAGCTTTATGGTACGCATTGCCACCAAAGAAATGCTCGTGCGCGTGCAACCCTCCGACGACAGCCGCATTTACCAAACCTGGTACCGCGACGACCTTGTGCATGTGTATGAAGAAGTGGTCAGCGACACGCCAAAGCACAACCCTGTTTGGTATCGCGTGTGGGGCGGGTTTTTACATCGCGGCAGGCTTCAGCGTGTCAAGACAATTTACCAGCAGCCCGTCGAAATTCCGCAAGGCGCGCGCCGCCTTGCGGAAGTGACCGTGCCATATACCACGCCGTACTGGTATTCCAAAACCTATGGCTGGCAGGCGCTCGCGCCCGATATTTATTACAGCTCGATTCACTGGGTGGAAGCGCTTGAAGAAGGTCCCAAAATGGCGGATTATGACGGCGCGTGGTATCGCATCTTCGACGAGTTGGATTCCAACATCTCGTATTATGTCCCCGCCATTCACATGCGCCTGCTGCCGCTCAACATGTTCGACCCCATCTCGCCCAATGTGCCGATGGAAGAAAAACTCATCGAAGTCAATCTCACCACGCAAACCTTAATCGCCTACGAATACGGCAAAGCGGTTTTTCAAACCAACATTTCATCGGGCATTCGCGGCGGCGGGCAAAGCGGCTCGAAGGGACTTTCCACCACCACGCCGCACGGCGAATTTAACGTGCTGGAAAAAGTCCCCGCCAAACACATGGGCAACAGTTACTTCTCCATTGGCAAAAGCGGCAACCTGCTTGCCGATGAAGACGGTTATGTGCTGCCCGGCGTGCCGTGGACGACCTTCTTCACGCGGGTTGGTCACGCATTTCACGGCACATATTGGCACGAAAACTTTGGTCAGGAAATGAGTCACGGCTGCATTAACATGCGCAACAACGAAGCCAACTGGATATTCCGCTGGGCAAAGCCCGACCATAGCGCCGAAGCCGTCTCCAACAATCGCGGACTTGGCACGAAAATCGAAATCCATTACTAGACGTTTCTCGCCTCATGCCTATACTCAACTGGAATGGAAAGCGCGGACTCGACCTCACCGAGTCCGTTTCCTTAACCCTCGATTCAATACTCCACCCCAACGGATTCGGCTACCCAAAAGCACCCCCCACCGGCAGAATCATTCACGGCGATAACCTTGCCGTGATGTCCGCATTGCTGCCCGAATACGAAAATAAAATCAACCTCATCTACGCCGACCCGCCTTTCTTCACCAACCGAAAATTCCATGCGCGCATTGGCAAAGGCGAAGATTCGCGCAAACCCAGCCAGTGGAAGCTCGCCGAAGGCTACCACGACTCGTGGGACGATTTGGACGCCTATCTGCAATTTTTATATGAGCGGCTTGCGCTGATGGTCCGCTTGCTTGCGCCCAACGGCACGCTGTATCTGCACCTCGATTGGCACGCCGACGCATACGCGCGCCTCATCCTCGATGAGTTGTTTGGCGAAAAGGGCGTATTCGTCAATGAAATTATTTGGGCGTATCACGGTCCCTCCCCCATCAAAAGCGCCTTCAACCGCAAGCATGACACAATTTTGATGTACGCCAAAAGCAAAGACTATGTATTCAACGCGGACGCGGTGCGCGAGCCGTATCATCCCAGCACGGTGCATACATTCAACTCATCGCGCAAGGCGGGCTTTGGCAAAACGCCAAATTTGGAACGCGGAAAAGTCCCCGAAGACTGGTGGTATTTTCCCGTTGTGGCGCGGCTGCACAATGAGCGCACAGGCTACCCCACACAAAAACCGGAAGCGTTGCTCGAGCGCATTATTCTCGCGTCCTCAAACAAGAATGATTTGGTCGCGGACTTTTTTTGCGGTTCAGGCACTACGGCTTTGGCTGCGGCAAAGAACGGGCGCAGATTCATCACCTGCGATGAGTCTTCCCGCGCAGTTCACACCGCCCGAAGCCGCCTTGCGCAGACATCCACAGTCAGCGCGTTGGAAATTGCCTCCAATGTGGAAAAGAAATTTGCGGCGGAGTCAAAGCGCATTCAAATCCGCAAGGCAAAAGATGTGATTTATTTGGACACATCGCTGGACGTGGATTTTTGGGAAGCGGACCCCGATTGGGATGGCGTCATTTTTCGCAGCGCGGCGCAGGCGGGGCGGCACATTCGCAGCGGCGAAATTTCGCGCGAGTTAAAAATAAAATCCGGACGCAATATTTGCGTCCGGGTGACAACGGTGCAAGGAAAGCAATTTCAATTACACATCTAGGCGGTAGCCAACGCCGCGCACGGTTTTCAAAAACTTTGGGTTTTCGGGGTCAATTTCAATGGCGCGGCGCAGCCATGAGATATGCACATCCAATGTGCGCGTATCGCCTGTATAGTTTGTTTCCCATGCTTTTTTGAAAAGCGGTTCGCGTTCCACCACTTCGCCGTGTTTTTCCATCAACAACTGCAGCAGCGTGACAAGGCGCGGGGTGAGTTTTGTGCTTTTGCCCAAACAGCGCACGCGGCGTTTTTCCAAATCCAAACGAATGGGACCGACATGCAGCACGTTTTTGC
>DAOTZP010000279.1:0-5221 GCA_034434265.1 Anaerolineales bacterium
CAATTTATCCTTTTGCTGCCTTTGTCTTTTGCATATTTTTGCTGATTCTTCTATTTGTTTCGTTCACCAAAATCGGCATCACGCCGGATGCTTCATACTGGGGCGAGCCGGGCGTTCCCATACTTGGCTGGCATTTTATTCTTTCCATCCTCATCGGGTTTGGGATTCTTTTATGCCTGCCAAAAATTACCAATCACCAATCTCCAATTACCAATTACCACCTTCCCTTCCTTATTTACCTCACCGCCCTCATTCTCTGGCTCACCGTCCCTGTGGATGTGCTGCAAAGCAGTTTTTACTCTCCCATCACGCCGCCCTTAAACATCCCCCTGCCATATTCCGACGCGGGGTTTTATGATTACTTGTCTCAAAGTTTGCTCATTGGCGCGGGCTATCTTGGCGGCATTCCGCCCCGCCCGCTGTATGTGACCTTTCTCGCCGTCCTGCATTTTTTCTTTGACCAAAATTATTCCGCCATCATTGCCGCGCAGACCGTTGTGCTGGCGTTCTTTCCGGTTGTTTTGTATTTTCTCGGCAAAAAGTTGCATTCCCCCGCCGCAGGCGTGACCGCCGCGCTCTTTGCCATTTTCCGCGAACTTGTATCATTGTGGATTTCCTCCAATGCGCGGGTGGCAAATTCCAAAATGCTTACCACCGATTTTCCCACCGCACTTTGGCTGGCTGTTTTGTGCCTTGTGTTTCTTTGGTGGCTGGAAAGGCGCGACTTGAAATCCAACCTGCTTGCCGGCGGATTTTTTGGCGTGGCGCTGCTGTTGCGCGCGCAGTCTTTGTTTATATTGCCCGTCCTGTTTGCGCTGGCGTGGTTTATTTATCAACGCAAAACAAAAGATTGGATTGCCGCCGGAATTGTATTTGTCATTCCAATGGCAATGACCATTCTGCCGTGGCTGGCGCACAACTACACCGTCACCGGCGCGTTTGCCTTCGACGACCCAAAACAAATGGCGATTCTATACAGTCAATACTCATTCAATGAAACTTTTAATCTGAATGAATTTGATATTCAATCCGAATCGCTGGGCGCGCGCATGGCGGGCTTTACGCTGCAAAACCCCGCGTATGTGGTGGCTTTTATTGCATCCCATTTTTTGAACACCGAAATCGGCGGTCTGCTTGCGCTGCCATTAATAAAACCGTTTGCGGGCATTTTCGAGCCGGTCAATTTGTATTGGTTTGCATGGGACGGCGCGTTGGAATGGTACAACCTGATTCTGTTGGTTTGCTACCTCGCTCTCATCGCCGTTGGAATTTCCGCTGCGTGGAATCGACTCGGCTGGCTGGGATTGATTCCGCTGGCGGTAAATATCGGGTACGCGCTTTCCAATGCCGTTTCGCGCTTTTCCAGCTGGCGCTATAACATGCCGGTGGATTGGGTGATTTACTTTTACTTTGCCATCGGCGTCATTGAAATATTGGGCGGCGTCAGTTTGCTGTTTGGCGCAAAACACCATCTCATTTTTCCGCGCTTGCGGCTGGCGGAGCCAAAACAACTTTCTTTGCGCCAGTTCCGCTGGCAGTATGCCGGTTTTCTTTTTGCATTTGTTTTTATTGGCGCGGCTCCGTGGCTGGCAAAAGAACTTGCCGCGCCGCGTTATGTTTCTTCGCCTGCTCAATTAATTTCCAAGCTGGAACAGGCGGGATACGGTAAGAATCAAGTGGAGGAATTTTTATCCCAGCCCGGCGCGCTTTTGCTGGAAGGCAGGGTGATGTATCCGCGCATGTACCGCCGCGATGAGGGAGTGAGCTCCGCGAACCCGTGGGCGGCGTATGTCATTCGCGGCTACCCGCGCATGACGTTTTTGCTCATCAACCAACAACGCTATGATGCGGTTTTTCCCGCCAAAGAAATTTTTACGCTGCCGCAAGGCGCGGACGCCGTTTTGCTCGCCTGCCGCATGGAAGATTACATCGAAGTAAGACTCATTCTGTTCAATGCTCAAGCCCTGCAAAGCGCCCCGCTGGATGAGCCTTGCCGTTAAACCATGCAGTCTCTTGCCCGTCTTCTTTTGCGTTGGTATTCAAAGCAGGGGCGTATGTTGCCGTGGCGCAATCACCCCGACCCTTACGCCGTTTGGGTTTCGGAAATTATGCTGCAGCAAACCCGCGTTGAAACGGTCATTCCATATTTTGGAAAATGGATGAGGTTGTTTCCCAATATTCGCGCGCTGGCTGCCGCCGCAGAGCAGGATGTTTTATCCGCTTGGGAAGGGTTGGGCTATTACAGCCGCGCGCGCAATTTGCATAAAGCCGCAAAAATTGTCAGCGAAAAATTTAACGGCGAACTTCCCCGCAGCGTGGATGAATTGCGCAATCTGCCCGGTATTGGACGCTATACCGCCGGGGCAATTGCATCAATGGCATTCGGTATGGATGAAGCGACATTGGACGGCAACCTGCGCCGCGTTTTTTCCCGCCTGTATGATGTGACCCAGCCCGCAGATTCACCCGCCGGGGAAAAACTCCTCTGGGAACTTGCCGCGCAAAATTTGCCCAAAGGCAAAGCAGGCGACTACAACCAGGCATTGATGGATTTGGGCGCAACGATTTGCCTGCCGAAAAACCCGCGCTGTTTGATTTGCCCGCTGCAACAAATTTGCAGGTCATGTCAGGCTGGCACGCAGCAACTTCGTCCTGTATTGAAGCCGAAAAAGCAGGCGCCGCATTATCACCGCGCTGCTGCCGTCATCTTCCAACGCGGGCGTGTTCTGCTTGCGCGGCGTCCGTCCAAAGGGCTGCTTGGCGGCATGTGGGAGTTTCCCAATGCGCGGGTTGAATCGGACCCGGCAGGGGAGATGCCCAAATGTATTTTGAGTCAATACAAAATAAAAATAATTCCCAAAGAAAAACTTGGGGTGGTTTCACACGCTTACACTCATTTCAAAGTGACTGTGACCGCGTTTGCATGTCAAGCCCTTGAAGTGGAAAAATCGCCCGCCCTTACCTGGGTTCGCGTAGGCAGTTTAAGTGAGTACCCGATGGGCAAAGTTGACCGTTCAATCTCAAAAATGATTCGGTGACTTTCAAGAATCAACAAAGATAGCGGAACCATCCGCTCTATTTTTTGATTTATTTAACGCAAGTTGCCGCCTTCAAAAGGGAAGAAGAATTTTGCCTGTTTTGAACCGCCGATGTGCAGAGGGCGCAGAGTTTTTAATGAATTTCTCCGTGTCCTCCGCGCCTCTGTGGTAAAAAAATAAGAAGGGCAACAACTTGGGTTATTTAAGAAGAATTCTTATTCCGCGCTCGCGTTTTATTATCCCTTGCTCAATGTGACAAACACCATTGGCTTGCGTTTGGTCTCCTGATGCAGATAACTCTTGATGGCGCTGATGATGTCTTTTTCGCTTTCTATGCCGCCGTGATTGACGGCTTCCATCACGCGGCGGCGCACTTCGGGCAGCAGGGTTTCCGCTTCTTCCGCGCTGACAAACCCGCGGGTGAGCACTTCCGGTTCATGCAGCAGTTTGCCCGTTTGTTTGTCTATGCTGATGTCAATGAGCAAAATGCCGTTGCGCGCCAGTTGGCTGCGTTCTTTCATAATATCGTGGTCAATGTCGCCGATGGATTCTCCATCCACAAAGATGTAGCCGCCGGGAATGCGCTCGCCAAGTTGAATGTTGTTTCCGCTTAATTCCACAACCTGACCATTTTCAACGACAATCGTATTTTTTTCGGGAATGCCGACTTCCACCGCAAGTTCGGCGTGACGTTTGAGCATTCGCAGCTCGCCGTGAATGGGCATAAAGTATTTGGGGCGCACAAGGTTGATGAGCAGTTTTTGCTCTTCCTGCGCGGCATGACCGGAAACATGCACAGGCAGCACATGGTCGTCAATGACGCGCGCGCCGCGGCGCAATAAGCGGTTGATGGTTTTGCCAATGGTTTCTTCGTTGCCGGGAATGGGGTGCGAGGAAAGCACAACCGTGTCGTTTGGTTTCAACCCAAACTGACGGTTTGTTCCCGCCGAAAGCCTGCCGACAATGGAAGAAGGTTCGCCTTGCGAGCCGGTACACATGATGACGACTTTATGGTCCTGCATGTTGAGCGCCTGCTCAAGTGGGACGAGCAATTCTTCGGGAATATCCAGATAGCCGAGCTTGCGGGCGATTTTTACGTTATCCACCATGCTGGGACCAGCCAGCGCCATTTTGCGTCCGTTTTTGAGGGCGGCGTCGGCGACTTGCTGCACGCGGGAGATGAGCGATGCAAACGTGGCAATAATCACCCGTCCGGGGGCTTCGTTGAGGACGCGGTCAAATGCGGGTCCAATGATTCGCTCGGAGGGTGTCCATCCCGCGCGTTCCGCATTGGTTGAGTCTGATAGCAGCAAATCCACGCCGCGCTGTGAAAATTCCGCAAGTTTGGCAAAGTCGGTAACCCAGCCGTCCACAGGGGTGTGGTCGAATTTGAAGTCGCTCATGTGAACGACGAGACCGGCGGGGGTGGTGATGCCCAAACCGACTGCGTCGGGGATGGAGTGGCTGACGTGGAAGTATTCCACTTTGAACGCGCCGATGTTGGAAGTTTCGCCCGCTTGAATGGTTTTGAATTGGGCTTTGTGCTGCGCGTTGTTGCGGAGCAGCTTGCCTTCGATGAGCCCGCGTGTGAGCGGGGTGGCGTAAATGGGGACGTTGATTTTTTCGATGAAGTGATGCACCGCGCCGATGTGGTCTTCATGTCCGTGCGTGATGATGAGCGCGCGCACGTTTTGAGACTTTTTGATGAGATATTCAAAGTCGGGGATGATGTAGTCCACGCCGAGCATGTCGTTAAGCGGGAACATGATGCCGGAATCGACAACGATGATGTCGCTGCCAAATTCATACGCCATCATGTTTTTTCCCACTTCGCCCAAGCCCCCAAGCGGGATGATTCTTAATTTGTTTTTCTTGCTCATATATGTTGTGATAACCTCACTGAATGAAATTTTTTTATTAACCGCAAATGCGCGGAAAGCGTCTGTTTATTGTTTAAGAACAAACCCTTCGCTGACTTGCTCGCGAAGGGCGAAAAACCAAGCACGAAGTTGTTCAAAAAACTGCCGCAATTGACAGGGAAAGTCAACGAATGGGGAAGAGTATAGCAGGACGGGGGTTATTTGTCAAAGCGGGCGGTTGTTTTTTTCGCGTTTTTCACGCTTCTTGTTTTGTTTGCGTAAATTCACCCAGATTTGCAAGGAAAATTTTGACAATTTGCGGGT
>DAOTZP010000280.1:0-2572 GCA_034434265.1 Anaerolineales bacterium
CAAACCCGCGCTGGGCATTGCGGTTTGGGAGTGGAACAACTATCTCGGCGATGAAGCATTGGCAAAGGGCATCCGCGCGAATATTGCGTCATTCACGCGCCACCACGTCAACGTCAGCATGACCAAAGCCAAAATTGCGGGCAATTACGTTAACAGCATTCTGGCAAAGACAGAATCGCAGCGTTTGGGATTTGAAGAAGCCATCATGCTTGACCCGCAGGGATACATTGCGGAATGCACCGGCGAAAACATTTTCATTGTGCGCCGCGGAAAAATCATCACCCCTTCCACTGCGCCGGTTTTGGAAGGTATTACGCGCCATTCCATTTTTACCATCGCAAAAGACTTGGGATACGAAGTGCTGGAACAGCCCGTCTCGCGCGACCAACTGTACCTTGCCGATGAAGTCTTTGTGTGCGGCACTGCGGCGGAATGCATTGGGCTGAGCGAAATTGATTTCAGGCAAATTGGCGATGGCAGGTCCGGCAAAATTACCCGCGAGATTCAGAATGTCTATCATGATGCCATTCGCGGCAAAGTGGCAAAATATGAAAGCTGGTGCGATTACGTTGACTGAAACAAAAAAATCCGATGCCCTTGCTGCGGCATCGGATTTTTTATTCCTGATACTCAACCACGCGCTTCAGCGCTTTGGCGAGTTCCTTGCGTCCTTCCGGCGTGGCGCCCGCTTTTAACAACGCCTCAGTGGAGCGAATGCCCGCAGCGCGGAATTTTTCCGCATAGGCTTCGCCGATTCCCTGAATATCAACAATGGATGTCATATCTATATCTCCTTTTAAGTTTGATGGACTTATGATATATCATTTAACAAACGAAAATCAATGTTATTTGAACCTGCGTAATTTCCGCGTTATATCACCCTCCGCGTCTGTTTTTAACGTTAAATCAGGGGGGGGCTAATTTTTCTGCGGACTCTGTGTTCTCTGTGACAGGAAATTCCCCAGCCCGTTTTTTTGGGTACTCCCTTAAATCATTCAAATTGATTCGTGATATAAATAGACATCTCACTTTTTTTGGAGGCAAATTCATATATGAAACGCGCAGTCAGCATCAGCATTGGTTCGTCCAAGCGAAACAAGGCTGTAGAAGTGACTCTGCTTGGAGAAAAGGTGCTCATCGAGCGCATTGGCACGGATGGCGACATTGAAGCCGCAGCGCAAAAATATAAGGAATTGGACGGAAAAGTGGATGCCTTTGGCGTGGGCGGCGGCGATTTGGGCGCAATGACCGACGGCAAATGGTATCCGTTTTATTCCGTGCTTCCCATGGTGCGGTTTGTTAAGCAAACTCCGCTGGTGGATGGCACTGGCTTAAAAAACACGCTCGAAAATAAAGCCCCCGCTTTTATTGAAGAAAAAATCGGCGACTATGTAAAAGCGCGCGGCAAAAAAGTCCTGATGACCGCCGGTGTGGACCGTTGGGGACTCTCCAAAGCCTTTGTGGATGCGGGGTACGAAACCATCTTCGGCGATATGATGTTCGGTCTCGACCTGCCCTTCCCCCTGCGTTCCTTGAAACAACTCAAAACAATGGCTGCCCTGCTCATGCCCATTGCCGGAAGACTGCCGTATGAATGGATTTACCCGCTTGGCGAAAAGCAGGAAAAGCGCACGCCCAAATGGGGAAAGTATTACGACTGGGCAACCGTCATCGCCGGAGATTTTCACCTGATTCACCGCTTTATGCCCGACCGTCTGGACGGCAAGGTCATCGTCACCAACACCACCACCCCCGAAAACGTGGAAGAATTCCGCAGGGCGGGCGTGAAATATCTCATCACCACCACGCCCGTAATGGAAGGACGCTCGTTTGGCACAAACATGCTTGAAGCCGCATTGGTTGCGGCGGCGGGGAAAAACCGCCCGCTCACTTGGGATGAATTAAACGACTTAATCACGCAGCTCAAATTTGAACCGCAGTTGCAGGAGTTAAACTAATCATGGACGCGATTGTCACTGCGGGCGGAATTCCTCAACCCGGCGAGCCGCTTTACCCCTTTTCCAACGGCAAATCCAAAGCGTTGATTGACGTGGCGGGCAAGCCAATGGTGCAATGGATTTTGGACGCGCTCGGCGGCGCAAAAAGCGTGGACAATGTCATCATCGTCGGGCTTTCCCCCGAAGACGGTTTAACCTGCTCCAAGCCCGTGCATTACATCCCCAATCAGGGGCGCATGTTGGCGAACATCACCGGTGGCGTAAACAAATCGCTTGAACTCAATCCTTCCAACAAGCATGTCTTTATCGTCTCGTCGGATATTCCCGCCCTCAAAAGCGATATGGTGGACTGGCTGCACGATACCGCCATGCAAACCGATGATGAAATTTATTACGGCGTCTGCCCGCGCGAGGTGATGGAAAAGCGTTACCCCGAATCCAAACGCACATACACCAAACTCAAAGACATGCAAGTCTGCGGCGCGGATATTAATGTCATCCACGTCAATCAAGTCACAGTCCATTTGGAAACATGGGAGCAATTAATAGGCAAACGCAAAAGCCCGTTAAAACAGGCGGGCGTCATCGGCATAGATACATTGATTCAACTTGCC
>DAOTZP010000281.1:0-2462 GCA_034434265.1 Anaerolineales bacterium
GGGAAATTCAGCCCGCCCAATATTTTTTGCAGGAGTATCGGCGCAGTTATCGCAAAAGATGTCCCAACCGCAATATGAATGACCCAATTTTCAACCCCTGCCATTAACAAAATCATTCTCATCCCAACCCCTGCCAGCATGTGAACAAGGTAAATTTGCAGGGAATATCTCCCCAGTGTTTGAAGAAAAGGGAGCAAATGATTCCTTGCCAAATATTGCGCCAGCGCGGAGCAGGCAACGATTCCTGTAAAAGCCAGATACAGAAAATAAAAATAATATGACGACCCCGAAAGCCGTGTGGGTTCAATGTAATTTGTGAAGACGAAATATGATGAAACAAGCAACCACAGCAGCAAGGATGCCGCGCCCCACAACGGAATTGCCTTTTCTTCCAAGCGCATGACTTGTTCTTTGAAGAATACTCCGCTTGCAAAGAAGATGAACTGAATCGAAAAACCATCCAGCGCGAGCAGGTTGGTTGGAATGGGGCGGAAGAATAAAACTGCGGCGGCAGCCAGCATGATGTATTTTCCATACCTGCCCGGCAAGTTGAAACCCGCAAAGGCAGCGTGCATCCACAACAGGGCGTATAAAAACCAGAACTGTCCCCAGGGTTGGTATATCACCGCCAGCAAATCGGGGAGCGTTGCCCCTTTTTGGGTTTGGCTTGAAAACATTACCTCCACGCCGACTTGCAATACCGACCAAATCAGGTAGGGATAAAAAATGCGCGCAAATTTATCTTTCAGATATTCCCGCGTTCCGCGCTTTTGCAGGCTTCCTTCCACAAACAAGCCGGAGAGGAAGAAGAAAAACGGCATGTGAAAACCGTAAATGATGCTGTCCGATAATTTGAAAAATCGTTCGGGGATTTGTATTCCGCCGTGAAACGCGCTGCTCAACAAATGCGCGTACACAACCAGAAAGATGCCAATTCCCTTTCCGTAATCAACCCAGTTTGTCCGCTCGCCCATTAAGTTTTTTTCCTTTTTTTATTTGACAGTTTTTTCTTTGCAGTATAACCCGCAATCTTGGAAATGGCTTCTTGGCTCAATGGCAGTGGTTCCGCCTCGTAAGCAATGGATTACAGATTCTGTCGGAGTCACAGCGTACATGACTCGCTCCAAAATTAATGTTTGATTATCAAAAACAAATGTATAATCCGGTGTATGGGCAGGGTGGATTTCATTCTCTTCAAAGCAAATGGATATGCAGGAACATTTATCAACACTTATTGCAACATTGGGAAGCAAGCCGCAGTTGATTACTTTGACAATGGATTGCCTTCGTGAGAACGGCATCGCAGTGGGCAAAGTGATTGTGGTGCACGCATCCAAGGGGCGCAAAGAAACGAACGATGCGCTTAATTTGCTTCATAAAGATTTTCCCAAAAGTTATCCCGGTGTTTCCCTTGAGTTACTGCAACTTGAAAAAGACGGAAAGCCGCTTGAAGATGTGACCTCGCCGGAACAGGTAAATACGGCATTTCAGGCATTGTATTCGCTTGTACGCGCTGAAAAAATAGCGGACCGTCCTGTGCATTTGTTGATTGCCGGCGGGCGGCGCACGTTGACTGTTTTCGGCATGGCGGCGGCGCAGATGCTGTTCGATGACCGCGACCATCTCTGGCATATCGCCTCACACCCCGCGCTGGAAGCCTCCGGTCATCTTCACGCCAGCGGCAATGAGTGGGCAAAATTAATTGCCATTCCCGTCATTCCTTGGGGGAGACTTTCTCCTGCTTTTGATATTCTTCGCATGGTCAACGACCCCTTTGATGCGGCGAAACAGTTAAGCGAATTCCGGCTGCGCGAACAGTGGGACGCCGCCCGTATTTTTGCGCTGACAAAGCTCACTCCATCTGAATTATCTGTGGTCTCTCTATTGGCGCAGCAAGGCTTAACCCAGTCTGAAATTGCGGAAAGGCTTTCGATTTCATTGAGAACAGTCGAGCAGCACTTGCGTTCAGCGTACCGCAAAGCCGAAGACCATTGGGGATTGACTGACGTCAACCAAGCCCGTTTGGTGCGTTTGCTGAGCCTGTATTTTTCCACTTATCGGGGGGCATAAAAATTGCGTGAAAACCCGCATGACAAAAAACGGTCATGCTTATAAACTATTTACACTGTTTCCCGCACAGAGGGAGCATAAGGGCGGAAAAGGGAAACAGATGATTTTGAAGAAGGAGGCTTCATGGAAGAAAATGTTCTAAATGCCGCACTGGCTGGGTTGTTGCACGATGCAGGGAAAATCGCGCAACGGGCGCTGACCATCCCGCGCGCATCCGCGCCCGGGTTTGAAGGCGAGGGTCAGCCCGCCCATGCCACTTATTCCGCTTATTTTGTTCAAACCTATGTGCCGCAACCCTACCGCGCCGCCGCTCTGGCTGGCGCGTATCATCACGCGCCGGAGCGTTCTCATGCACAAGACAAGCGGTTGAGCAAGTTGATTGCGCTGGCGGA
>DAOTZP010000282.1:0-1965 GCA_034434265.1 Anaerolineales bacterium
CGTGAAACTGGTTAACCCCGCGGGCGAAGAAATCAACATTGGCAGTTTCGCGGTCGGCAAAACTTACACCTACCGCTTCTCGCAGGACCAAAAACTGCAGCGCCGTTTGAAAAACATCAGCCCCGAACAAGCGCTTTTTATGGATTTGAAAGCCGACCCGCCAGTCATGCAGGCGATTCCCGGCAAATATCAGCTGATTATCGAAGGTGTCGCCTTTGAAGAAAATTCCACTGTGGACGCGGAATTTATCGTTTACGGAAAAGTCTATGGCTGGGCTGGCACGGACCACCGCCGCCGCGATATTTCCATTGCGCTGATGTGGGGCGCGCCCATCGCGCTGATGTTTGGCTTTTTAACCGCCATCGGCACGACCATCACCACCATGATTATTGCCGCATTTGGCACATGGTACGGCGGCTGGGTGGACGAGGTAATACAGCGCATCACCGAAATCAACCTAATTCTGCCTTTCCTTTCCATCCTCATTATGATTGGCACATTCTATTCGCGCAGTCTGTGGACCATGCTGGTGGCGGTGATTGCGTTAAGTATTTTCGGCGGCTCCATCAAAGGGTTCCGCGCCATCTTCCTGCAAATCAAAGAAGCCCCATACGTCGAAGCCGCGCGCGCCTACGGGGCAAGCAACATGCGCATCATTATGCAATATCTTGTTCCGCGCATCATTCCGCTGCTCATCCCGCAGTTGGTCACGCTCATCCCGGCAAACGTCTTTTTGGAAGCCTCGCTTACCCTCATCGGCTTGGGAGACCCCATTTTGCCCACTTGGGGCAAACTGATTCAAGAAGGCGTTGGCAACGGCGCGCTGGTACAGGGGCAATATTATTGGGTATTGGAGCCTTCCTTCATCTTGCTGATTACCGGCTTATCTTTCGCGCTGGTGGGTTTCTCCCTCGACCGCATCTTCAATCCACGCCTGCGAGGTATGTAGAACATGACAGAGAAAACCTTATTAAGCATTAAAAACCTGATGCTGCATTTCAAAACGCAGAAAGGTCCCGTGCAGGCGGTGGACGGAGTGCATTTCGACCTCGGCTACAAGGAAGCCGTGGTGGTGCTGGGCGAATCCGGCTGCGGAAAAAGTTCGCTTGCCAAAGCATTACTGCGCCTGCTCCCACGCAATGTTGAGAAATACAGCGGCGAGGTTTATCTTGAAGGGGAAGAAATCATGGGAATGGACGAAGAGCAATACCGCCGCAATGTGCGCTGGGTGCGGATGTCCCTTGTGCCGCAGGCAGCCATGAACTCACTTAACCCTGTGATGAAAGTCGGCGACCAGGTTGCCGAACCCATGATTGTTCATCACGGCATCAAGAAAGAAGAAGCGCTTGTTCAAGCCGCAAAAATGTTTCAACATGTCGGCGTGCCGGTGGACTTTTTGGAGCGCTATGCCTTTGAGCTCAGCGGCGGAATGCGTCAGCGCGTTTCGATTGCCATGTCGCTTGTCACCGCGCCCGCGCTCGTTGTTTTGGACGAACCGACTTCCGCGCTCGATGTCCTCACACAGGCAAATATTTTCAACGTTCTGAAAAGACTTAAAAAAGAGCTTGAAGTCAGCTTTATTCTGATTACGCATGATATTGCCACTTCAAGCGAATTGGCGGACAGCGTGGCGGTAATGTATGCCGGGCAAATTGTGGAAACAAGCGACGCGCACCGCTTCTTCAAAGAACCGCTGCACCCATATTCAAAAATGCTCATGGCAAGCGTGCCGCGTCTGCGCGCCAATGTCGAACCTGAATTTATTACCGGTCAACCTCCCAGCCTGCTTAAGCCGCCCACAGGCTGCCGCTTTGCCGAACGCTGCCCCAAGCGTTTTGCCAAATGCAGCGAAGAACCTCCCATGTTTAATGTTGCCGGTGTTAATGTAAAATGTTGGTTATACGGATAGGAGCAACACATGACCGACAATCAAAACAAAGTACTCCTTTCCATCCAAGACTTGCA
>DAOTZP010000283.1:0-7062 GCA_034434265.1 Anaerolineales bacterium
GGCGTTTTAATGTTTTTCTCGCACAATATCCGCGAAACGTTTGCAAAATTACGCCGCAAGTTTCGCAAGGATGATGAACAAGACCAGCAGGATAATTCATAAGGCTGCATGAAGACCATTATTGTCGGTTTTGATTCTTTTGACCCCGTTGTGTTTGAAGACATGGCGGGAAAAAATCAACTTCCCCATCTTTCCAAATTTGCAGATACAAAAGGCTATTCGCGGTTGGAAGTGTGTTCGCCGCCGCAAACCGAAGTTTCGTGGACGAGCATTGCCACCGGCGCCGACCCGGGCAGTCACGGCATTTTTGACTTTGTTCACCGCGACCCTTCATCTTACGCGCCGTATGTTTCCATTTTGCCGATGAAGAAAACCATCGCGGGCGAGCAATTTGTTCCGCCTTATGTTGCGCGGACTTTGTTTGAAGAAGCCGCCGCAATGGGCTACCCCGCAACCGCGCTGTGGTGGCCCGCCATGTTCCCCGCCCGCCCGGAATTGCCCGTCAACACCCTGCCGGGACTCGGCACGCCGGATATTCGCGGACAACTCGGCGTGGGGACGTTATTCACCACCGAAGACGAATCCAAAGCGAAAACTTCTGTTGCGCGTTTTGAGTCTGATGGAAGGAATCGCTTCAAGTCTGTTTTGAGCGGACCGGCCATTAAAACCAAAGGCGGCGTTGCCCCCGCCGTTTTGCCCGTTGTGTTGGACATAATTGACGAACACTCCGCGCATGTCGCCATTGGCGATGTGAAGATGACTTTGCGCGTGGGGCAGTGGAGCGAAATTTTTGCGTTGAAGTTCAAAGCGGGATTTTTGTTTAACATTCACGCCATTTCGCGCGTTATCTTAACTTCCTTAAACGGCGCGGTGCGGTTGTATTGCCTGCCTTTGCAAATTCACCCTTTACATGCGCTGATGCATTATTCATCTTCCAAGTCGTTTGCCAAAATGCTGTGGCAAAAAGCGGGCGCGTACTTAACGCTTGGCTGGCCCCAGGATACCACCGGGCTTGAAGAAGGCTGCATTACGGATGAGCAGTTCATCAAACTTTGCGAAACGGTGTTTGAAACGCGCAAAAAAATCTTTTTCCATTTGCTTGGCGAATTCAAAGAAGGCGTGCTTGCCGGCATCTTCGATGACCTTGACCGCGTGCAGCACATGTTTTATCACAACCGCCTTGATGTCGCGCAGGATTGGTACAGGCGGCTGGATGTGTTTATTGGCGAAGTCAATCAGCGCGTGGAAATGCTTGGCGGCAGGTATAAATATTTGATTCTTTCCGACCATGGCTTCACCACATACGAGCAAAAAATTCATCTCAACCGCTGGCTGGTTCAACACGGTTATATGAAGTTAAAGAACAACGCGGCGGAGGGCGACCTTTCGCAGGTGGATTGGATGCAAACCCGCGCCTATGCCGTTGGCTTGAACAGCATTTATTTGAACGTTCAAGGACGTGAAGGTCAGGGTGCGGTGCGCGCGGAGCAAATTGAGCCGCTGCTTGAAGAACTGAAACAAAAACTGCTGGCTTGGCAGGGCGCGGATGGAAGAAACGTCGCGCATCGGATTCGCCTTAAGCATGAAGCCTACAACGGCGGAGCGTATCTGCGCCTTGGACCTGACCTCGTTGTCGGGTACGCGCGCGGATACCGCGCCTCATCCGAAACCGGCTTGGGAAAAATTCCCGCCGCCCTGAGCGAGCCTAATCATGACCATTGGGGCGCCGACCATTGCGTGGATGCGGATGTCGTCCCCGGAGTCATCTTTGCCAACCGCGAGCTGGAAAGCTTCGGCGAAATTTCATTCCGCGATATTCCCTTCCTCGCCATTGGCAAACACCTCGACCAGTCGCACATCAAGCCGCCTTCGCAGCAAATCAGCGCGGGCAGCCAAAAAGACCTTGAAGAAAGATTGAAGGGACTGGGGTATTTGTAATTACCAAACCTGACAGGTCTTTCAGACCTGTCAGGTTTCATAAGGGCGTTATGTTCAAAAAACTATTCAAGCGCGAAGAAGAAAAACCCATAAATAAAAAAGTTATCCTCGTCTCCGGTCTTCCGCGCTCCGGCACATCCATGATGATGAAGATGCTCTCCGAAGGCGGGCTGGATTCTGTGGTGGATAACCTGCGCGAAGCGGATGAAGACAACCCAAACGGCTATTTTGAAATTGAAGACGTGAAAGCATTAAAAGACGGTCAAAGCAAATGGATGTATAACGCGCGCGGAAAGGTTGTAAAAGTCATCTCTTATCTGCTGGAATTTTTACCAAAGGATTTAACCTACGATGTGATTTTCATGGAAAGGGACATTGGCGAAGTGCTTGCCTCGCAAAAGAAAATGCTTGCCCGCCGCAATGAAACTTCCGCCATTTCCGATGAAGAGATGGAAAAACAATACCGCGGGCATTTGAAAGCCGTGAAATACTGGCTGCCGCGCCAGCCGAATTTTCGCGTGATGTACGTCAAATATGACGAGATGGTCAAATCTCCTGAAACGCTTGTGCCTGCCATTGTAAAATTTCTGGAAATTCCCTTGAATGAAGAGGCGATGAAGGCAGTGCCAAACCCGTCACTCTACCGCAATCGCGCGTCTTTGTAGCCAGTGTGTCAGTAACCAGTATTTCAGTATTCAGTAATCAATGTGGAGACATGCCATGTATAAACTTGTTCTCGTCCGTCACGGACAAAGCGTCTGGAATCTTGAAAACCGTTTCACCGGCTGGACCGATGTGGATTTAACCGAACTCGGCGTGCAGGAAGCGCGCGAAGCCGGAAACCTGCTGAAAGAAGCAGGATACGATTTTGATATTGCTTACACCTCCGTGTTGAAGCGCGCCATCAAAACGCTCTTCAACATTCAAGATGTGATGAATTTGGATTGGATACCGGTGGTGCGCGCGTGGCAGTTAAACGAGCGTCATTACGGTTCGCTGCAAGGCTTGAATAAATCCGAAATGGCGGAAAAATTTGGCGAAGCGCAGGTGAAAATCTGGCGGCGCAGTTACGATGTTCCGCCCCCCGCGCTGGAATTGAACGACGAGCGTCACCCGCGCTTTGACCGCCGCTACGCGGGCTTGTCCCCCGAACAATTGCCCGCGACGGAGTCGCTCAAAATTACATTGGAGCGCGTCCTCCCGTTCTGGCATTCCACGTTGGCGCCTGAAATTAAATCGGGCAGGCGCGTGCTGATTGTGGCGCATGGAAATTCCATCCGCGCATTGGTCAAATATCTTGATAACATTTCAGACTCCGAAATTACGGAATTAAACATCCCCACGGGTTTGCCGTTGGTGTATGAGTTGGATGAAAACCTGAACGCGCTTAAACATTATTACTTGGGCGATGCCGAAGAAGCCGCAAAGAAAGCCGCGGCGGTGGCGAATCAGGGCAAGGCAAAATGAAATTGGATTATCTCAAGCGGCGTTTTCCCGCCCGGCAGTCTTTGGCGGGCGCGTATGCCTTTCTTGTCTTTTTGCTGTATTCATGGACCTTGCTGATTTCATTTTATAAACTGCCTTCATGGCTGTTTTATCTTGATATTCCCGATTTGCTTTCCATTTACGCTTATGCCTTTGCGGTGAACTTTGCCGAAAGTTTGCTCGCGCTTGCCGCGCTGATATTGCTCGACTTGACCGCCTTCCTTCCTTTTCGCAGGGAAGGTTTTCAAACCCGCGCCATGATTTTTGCCCTGATTGCGCTTGGCTCGGCAATGGCGCGCTTGTATCTCTTTCGCAATTACGAATTTTCCTCGATTCAATTTACAAGCAATGAAATTCTTTGGTGGGCGCTGACCTTTTTGGCTGCGTTTGCGCTTTCAGCCATTGGCGGATATTTTGAAAAAACCCGCCGCATCTTTGAAACCATCGCCGACCGTATGATTGTGTTTCTTTATATCTATCTTCCCGTCAGCGCGCTTTCGCTGGCGGTTATTCTGTTTCGTAATTTGTAGGCGGTTTGGTATGAGAAAAATCACACGCAGAGATTTTATTAAACTTGCGGGGGCTGCCTCGGCGGGCGCGCTGTTTTCCAAACGCGTGCTGTCTTTACGCCAAAACAGCGAAAAGAAAAACATCATCATCATCTTGTGGGATGCTTTCTCCGCCTATCATCTCTCATTGCATGGATATCCGCGCCTGACCACGCCCAACATCGATTCATTCGCGCAGTATTCAACGGTGTATCATAATCATTACAGCGGCGGAAACTACACCACCACCGGCACCGCCTCAATGCTGACCGGCATGAACGCATGGAAACACCGCGCCATCAATTACGGCGGGCTGGTGCGAAAGTCTCTGGAGCAAATCAACCCTTATACGCTTTTGGGCTCTGAATATCATCGTTATGCTTTTTCGCAAAACCCCTGGCCCGACAGGCTCATGCGCCAATACGCCGAAGAGGTGGATGTCTTTTTGCCGCCTTCCGCGCGCAGCATGATGGATTTTGACAGCCCTTCCGCGTGGTTTGCAAAAGACCGCGCTCTGGCTTCGATTGCTTTGGATGATTTTTCCCTGCCCGCGCAAAACGATTCCTCCCCGGCTGGCTCCGCTTTGCTGGGCTACCTGCACAAAAGCGCGGCATTAAACGTGGATAAAGCCCGGCAAACATATCGCGGCGGCGTGCCGGAAATTATGGACCCCGGTTACTTGATTCCGTATTTGAATGAAACGGTGTACAAAGCCGTTTATTCCGATTTGACCGCGCTTGATTCGCAGGGCAAGCCTTTCTTTGCTTACTTTCATTTGTACTCGCCTCATTACCCCTTCCGCCCGCGCAACGATTACCGCCAATTGTTCCGCGATGGGTACGCGCCCGCGCCCAAACCGCGCCACCCCTTTACTGCGGGCGTGCCGGATGAATACATCAACACCCAGCGCGATTTATATGACCGTCAAATCGCGCAGATTGACGATGAATTTGGACGCCTGATTTCAAAACTGGATGAAAGCGGCATTCTCGATAACAGCTACTTGATTTTCACCGCCGACCATGGCGAATTGTTCGAGCGCGGCTTTGTCGGGCATGGCTTTCAACTGATGTATGAACCCGTTTTGCGTATTCCGCTCATTATTCACGCGCCGGGACAAACCACGCGCGCGGATGTTTTTTCTCCAACCAGCAATACCGATATTCTGCCGACCATCCTTGCGATGGCGGGCAAAAACATTCCGCCCGAAATTGACGGCAGGGTTTTACCCGGCTTTGGCGGCGCGGAAGACCCGCAGCGCGCGGTGTTTTCCGTCGTCGCGGTGGATAACTCCGCGTTTGCTCCGCTGAAAAAGACCGTAATTGCCATGCGAAAACACAACTTCAAACTGATTGCATATTTTGGCTACGAAAATATCAATCCATTTGAATTGTATGATATTGAAGAAGACCCCGAAGAACGCGAAAATCTCGCGGCAAAAGACACGCAAACGCTGAACGCGATGAAAGAGGAATTGCTTGCAGCGTTGGAAGAAGCCAACCGAAATTTTTAACGCGAACTGTTCATGTTTTCCGATTTTGTCGCCGAACTGAAAAAACATTTCGCCGGTGACCTTCGCCTGGATGCCGCCTCGCGCGTTCTCTATTCCACAGACGCTTCGCTCTATCAAATTGAGCCGCTGGGCGTGGCGATTCCCAAAACGCAGGAGGATTTGCACGCGGCGGTGGAACTTGCGGCGAAGTACCGCGTTCCAATTCTTCCGCGCGGAGCGGGCAGCTCGCTGGCGGGGCAAGCCATCGGCGAAGCGTTGATTTTGGACCTCTCGCGCCATTTGGATTCCATCATCGAGATTGACCCTGAATCCAAAACTGCCATTGTCGAGCCGGGCGTCGTCCTCGCGGATTTGAACAAAGCCGCCTCAAAACACGGGCTGATGTTTGGTCCCGACCCGGCGTCCGCTGAACGCGCCACCATCGGCGGAGTCATCGGCAACAACGCCACCGGCGCGCATTCCATTTTATATGGCATGACTGCCGACCACTTAATCTCAGCGGACGTGATTCTCTCCGATGGGAGTTTGTCCACATGGGGGGGAGAAAATTCAGCATTCAGCATTCTGCATTCTGAATTGGAAAGCGCAATTACATCCGCCGTAAACGACATTCGCAATCGCTATGCTGAATCCATCAAGCATAACTTCCCGCAGTCATGGCGCAATTCGGCGGGCTATCGCATTAATTATCTTTTGCCTTTTTCGCCGACCAAACCGCCGCAGTGGAACGGCGATTATCCATCCGTTCACCCTTCATCTTCTATCCTTCATCCTTCCCTTCTTGCGGGCAGCGAAGGGACTCTCGCCGTCATCCGCCGCGCGAAGTTGAATCTGGTTAAAAAGCCAACGCACACCATTTTGGGCGTCCTTGCTTATGAAAGCATCGCGTCCGCCTGCGATGACGTTCCGCGCTTGCTGCAATTTAATCCCAGCGCCATTGAGTTAATTCCGCGCTTGATTTTGCGCCTTGCCCGCAATGCGTCCATTTATGCGCGTGAAATTATCTGGATGCAAAGCGACCCTGCCGCAATCCTTGTGGTGGAGTTCAGCGGAGAAAATCCCTCACAATTAAAAAACGATGTAAAAAGAATCGGCGATGTTTTGCTCACTGCCGAAACAAAAGAAGAGCAGGCGCGCGTGTGGAACATCCGCAAAATGGGGTTGGGAATTTTAGACTCGCGCCCGCAAACCGCCCGCCCCGCCGCCTTTATTGAAGATTGCGCCGTGCCGGTGGAAAATTTGGGCGAATTTGTGCGCGAGGTGGAAAGAATCCTCGCCGCGCATAATACGGAAGGCGGCATTTACGCGCACGCTTCCGGCGGATGTTTGCACATCCGCCCGATTTTGGATTTAACTCAACCGCAAGGCGTTCGCGCGCTGCGAAGCATCAGCGAAAAAGTTTTCGCGCTTACTTTAAGTCTCGGCGGCTCAATGAGCAGCGAGCATGGAGATGGAATCGCGCGGGGCGAGTTCATTGAAAAAACATACGGCAAAGAATTAACCGAAGCCATGCGTTTGTTAAAACGCGCCGCCGACCCGCGCAATATTCTTAACCCGCAAAAATTGTTTGACGCGCCG
>DAOTZP010000284.1:0-3039 GCA_034434265.1 Anaerolineales bacterium
GTGAATCATCATGGTGGGCGAGGGCAGCACCAGTTTGAATCCGTTTTCAATATCCAGATTTGAGTCGTATAAAAAAATATCCTGCGTGCCGGTGCCAATATCTACTGTAAGAATCTTCATAAGAAATTGTTGCTTGAACGCGCCTTACACATCAATTCCAAGCCATTGGCGGATGAAGTAGCCAATCACAAAGGAAAAAGCCGCCACGCTCAGGCTTAAGCCTGCCATTTCCAAAAAGCGCGCCTTGAACGATTCGCCTTGGGCAACGGAAATATAGTAATTGAACACGGCAATAATCATCACCGCAGTTGCCAACGCAATCACAAGGTCCAAATAAAATGTTTTTGGGCTGATTAAGTACGGCATGACCAGCAGCGTAACCGTGATGATGTAGGCAATGCCCGTGTACACCGCCGCCCGAACGGGATGCTTGCCCGTGTTTTCCGAGCGGGTTGAAAGATATTCGCTTGCCGCCATGGAGAGCGAAGCCGCAATTCCGGTAATCAGCCCCGAAAGGGCAATCAGTTGACCGTTTTGCAGCGCGAGCGTTAACCCCGCCAGCGCGCCGGTTAATTCAACCAGCGCGTCATTTAATCCCAGCACAACCGAGCCCGCATATTGCAGGCGTTCTTCGTCCAGCATATCCAGCAATTTATGTTCATGCTCTTCTTCTTCATCGTGGTATTGCTTCGCTTCGGGAATGACGGAAGAAACCGCGTCGTAATTGCCCTGCGCCTTTTCCTCGCCCATTTCCATCAACTTAACGCCGAAGGTAAAGCCAAACACCATGCTGACAGCATAATAAAACCAGACGGAAAACCAGCGCGGCTTGACTTCTTCGTTGGTGTACTTCTTCCAGCCGTTGTAGTGACGCAATTCATCTTCCGCAATCTGGTCGAGAATTTTTGCATTTTCTTTGGATTTAATCCGCTTTGCCAGTTTTTTATAGATGTGGTATTCGGTGATTTCCGTCTCTTGAAAACGGAGAATATTTTGTCGAACTTCTTCGCTGATTTGCATGTGTCTCTCCTTTTTTTGGAATACATCCCCATTATAAAACGAACCAAAAAGACTTCTTTGGCTTTGTCTAAAAGCCGTCATCTTCGTCCGTTGATTGAATTTCCTGCGCAGCCAAATCCCGCCACAAATTTATCACGTCATCGCCCGCGTTTTCCGCCTTTAATCGTTCCAACACAAGACCGTCGCTTTGTTTTAATTCTGGAAAAGCAAGCAAAAGCATGGCAAGGTCGCGCCAGTCTGTGCCGGATTTGGGCTGTCCGCGCCTTTGGTGGTAGGAAATGACTTTCAAAGCGATTAATTCTTCAGGCGTGGCGACCAACACTTGCGCGATTCTCCGCGAAGGCGGAAGGCTTTGAACCAGTCGAATATCCGCCAGATGCCGATTGCCTGTTTTTTGAATTTGATACAACCTGTACCCGCGCCCGTCGGCGACTTCGCGCACGCGAATGGCAACATGAAACTTTGCCGCAAGATAGGCGCGCAATTCTTCCGCAAGTTCTTTTGCCCGAGTTGAAAGCAAATCAATATCCTGACTCATTCGCGGCTCCGGCACATACGCGTTAACCGCCTGCGCGCCAAAAAGAACCGCGTCTTCGCGCCCGCGCAAAAATTCCAGCGCCGCTTCTTGAATGGCGGCAAGCGGCAAAGATTCACCCATCATAAACTCTTGAAAGGTAAGAGAACCCGCATTAAACATGAAAAGATTTTAGCATAAAAGCGAAGTCCGGAAGCGGACCTTCCGGACTCCATTTCATTACGCCAGCTCGTCGTAATTTTCGGGCAGCCAGCAGCACAGGATTAATTCTCTCGCGGCTTTGACTTCGTCCATCCTGCCAAACGGCGTGGTCAATGGCGCGTTTTTGACGACATCAGGCTGGGTTTTTGCCTCTTCCGCAATCTTAATCAACGCCTCGGCGAATCTATCGAGCGTGTCTTTGTTTTCCGTTTCGGTCGGCTCAATCATCAACGCTTCGTGAACAATCAACGGGAAGTAGTTCGTCGGCGGGTGGAATTTGTAATCCATCAAGCGTTTGGAAATATCCAGCGCGCGGATGTCGCTTCCTTCAAAGCGCCCTTCCATCACAAACTCATGCATACAGATGCGGTCATACGGAATGTGGTATGTGCCGCGCAATTTGGCTTGCAGATAGTTCGCGTTCAACACCGCATACTGTGCGATGTCTTTCAACCCATCCGGCCCGTGCATGGCGATGTAGGTATAAGCGCGGACAAGCCCTCCGCCAAAGTGACCGTGAAAGGCTTTCATGCGTCCGATGGAATTTTTTGGGGTGATGAACCCATACAGCGGCGCGGATTCATCATCGCCTTCTTCCACAATCCCAACCAGCGGGGAAGGCAGGAAATCCACAAGCCGCTGGCTGACGCCCACAGGTCCCGAGCCGGGTCCGCCGCCGCCATGCGGCACGGAGAAAGTCTTGTGCAGGTTGAAGTGCATCACATCGAAGCCGAGGTCGCCGGGGCGGACAATGCCCAGCAGCGCGTTCAGGTTCGCGCCGTCGCCGTACATCAAGCCGCCGCAGTCGTGGACGAGTTTAACCACCTCTTCAATGTGTTCATCGAACATGCCGAGCGTGTTTGGGTTGGTGAGCATCATGCCGACGACGGTATCGTCGCACGCGGCTTTGAGTTTTTCCAAGTCCACATTGCCGCGCGAATCAGACGGGATGGTGACCACCTGCATTCCAAGCATACCAACGGAGGCGGGGTTGGTTCCATGCGCCGCATCGGGGATGAGCATTTTGGCGCGCTTGGTATCGCCGCGCAGTTTGTGATACGCAGCCATCATCAGCACGCCGGTAAATTCGCCGTGCGCGCCCGCCGCAGGCTGCAGCGTAACGCCCGCAAATCCGCTGATTTCTTTCAGCCATTCCTGCAATTCAAACATCAGCGCAAGGTTGCCTTGCACGGTTTCAATCGGCTGCAAAGGATGGGTGAAGAGATAGCCCGGCAGGCGGCAGGTATCTTCGTTGATTTTGGGGTTGTACTTCATTGTGCAGG
>DAOTZP010000285.1:0-7363 GCA_034434265.1 Anaerolineales bacterium
CAGATGTTCTATTAGATATCAAGGGGCTTGAAACGCAATTCAAAACGCCGGACGGTTATGTTCATGCTGTGAATGGCGTTTCATTTACTCTCAGAGAAGGCGAAACACTGGGAGTGGTGGGGGAAAGCGGATGCGGCAAAAGCGTTACCATGCTTTCAGTTCTTGGGCTAATCCCAAGCCCTCCGGGAAAAGTCGTCGCCGGTGAAGCTTTCTTTGCAGGCAACGACCTTCTCAAAATGTCCAAAGAAGAAATACGAAACGTGCGCGGCGGTCAGATTGCCATGATTTTTCAAGACCCGATGACCTCGTTAAACCCCGTGTTAACGATTGGGCGTCAACTTGAAGAACCGCTGCTCATTCACCTGGGCATGACCAAACAGCAAGCCAGAACCCGCGCTGCGGAATTGCTTGAGTTGGTGGGTATTCCGCGCGCCAAAGAACGTCTGAATGATTATCCTCACCAATATTCCGGCGGTATGCGCCAGCGCGTGATGATTGCCATGGCGCTTGCCTGCAATCCGCAGGTATTGATTGCCGATGAGCCGACCACCGCGCTCGATGTTACCATTCAAGCCCAAATTATGGACTTGGTAAAACGCCTCCGCGACGAACTCGGCATGGCAATTATTTGGATAACCCACGACCTCGGCGTGGTGGCGGGGCTTGCCCAGCGCGTGCTGGTGATGTATGGCGGCTTTATCATCGAAGAATCTTCAGTGGGAGATTTGTTCGCCAACCCCAGCCATCCCTACACCATAGGTTTGATTGGCAGCCTGCCGCGCGTGGATGAAAAAGAGCATGGAAGGCTGTATTCAATTGAAGGGCAGCCGCCTGTCTTGTATCAAAAACCCATGGCTTGCCCCTTTGCGCCGCGCTGCAAGTGGGCAATGGACAAATGCTGGAAGCAAAACCCCGCGCTTGAATCTATTTCGGAAGAACATCGCGTGGCTTGCTGGGTGGACGTAAAAACGGGGAAGGCGCGCTAATGACTACTACCATGACAAACAACGAATCCTTGCTTAAGGTCGAAGACCTGAAAATGCATTTCCCGATTTATCGCGGCGTGTTTCAGCGTCAGGTTGGCTCTGTTCACGCGGTGGATGGCGTATCCTTTGAAATCTTTCGCGGAGAAACGCTTGGGCTGGTCGGTGAATCCGGCTGCGGCAAATCCACTACGGGGCGCACCATTTTGCAGCTCTACAAACCCACTGCCGGCAGCGTTCATTTTGAGGATAAGGATTTAACAAAACTCAAAGGCGAAGAAATGCGCCAGATGCGGCGCAAAATTCAGATGATTTTCCAAGACCCGTATGCAAGTTTGAATCCGCGCATGACGGTTGGCGAAATCGTCGGCGAGCCGTTGATTGTTCACAACATGGCAACCGGCAGAGAAGTGCAGGAGCGGGTTAAGGAATTGCTTCAACTGGTTGGCTTGAACCCCGCATTTTCCACCCGGTATCCGCATGAGTTTTCCGGCGGGCAGCGTCAACGGGTGGGCGTGGCGCGCGCGTTGGCGCTCAATCCCTCGTTCATCGTCTGCGACGAACCCATCTCCGCGCTGGATGTATCCATTCAGGCGCAGGTGGTCAACCTGCTGGAAGACTTGCAGGAAAAATTCAACCTTACTTATCTCTTCATCGCGCACGACCTTTCCATGGTGCGCCATATCAGCCGCCGCGTGGCGGTGATGTATTTGGGCGTGATTGTGGAACTGGCGGACCGCGACTCTCTTTATCACGAGCCGTTGCATCCTTACACGCAGGCGCTGCTTTCCGCCGTTCCCATCCCCGACCCGGTTGCGGATGCAAACCGAAAGCGCATTATTTTGGAAGGCGATGTGCCTTCCCCGGTAAATCCGCCTTCGGGCTGCCGCTTCCGCACACGCTGCCCGATTGCCGAGAAAATCTGCGCCGAACAGCGCCCCGAATTTCGTGAAGTGAAACCAAGCCATTTTGTGGCTTGTCACTTGGTTAAGTAAATCATTCTTATAAAGGAGGTGGTTGCCCTTCGCAAAGTTTCCAAACATGCTAAAAAAATCGTTCGTTTCACCCTTTCCAAACTTTTTTGAGGAGAAGAAAAACAATGCGTAAGTTATTTACTTTACTCAGCCTTGTCATCGTTGCAAGCATGGCGCTTGCGGCTTGTGGCGGCGGCGCTCCCGCTGAACAGCCTGCTGCTGAACAGCCCGCTGCCGAGCAGCCCGCTGCCGAACAGCCTGCCGCCGAGCAGCCCGCTGCCGAACAGCCTGCCGGATTCAAATCCAAGGACCCGACGACCTTCGTGATTGCGACCATCGGCGAACCTGAAACCCTTGACCCCGCTTTGGCGTATGAAACCGCCGGCGGCGAAGTCATTCAAAACGTGTACGAAACCCTCGTTTTCTACGATGGCGAAGCCACCGACAAGTTCGTCCCGCAGCTGGCTGAATCTTGGGAAATTTCCGAAGACGGCACCGTTTACACATTCAAGATTCGCTCCGGCGTCAAATTCCACGACGGCGCGGACATGACCGCTGAGGACGTTGCTTACTCCTTCCAGCGCGGCTTGCTCTATGGCGGTCACTCCGGACCGCAGTGGCTGTTGGCTGAACCGTTCTTCGGTATCGGCGTGGACGATGTGTCCCTGCTCGTTGACCCCGAAGGCAACCTGACGGATGATACCGATGCCATGAAAGCCGCCGACCCGGCGCTTTTGAAAGCCGCTTGTGAAAAAGTCACCGGCGCGATTGTGGCGGACGAAGCCGCCGGCACCGTGACCATGACCCTCGCGCAGCCGTGGGGTCCCTTCATCGCCACCATCGCTCAGGGCTGGGGCTCCGTCATGGATAAGGACTGGACCATCGCTAACGGCGGTTGGGATGGCTCCTGCGACACCTGGCAGAATTACTATGCCATTCCGTCCGAAAACAACCCGCTGACCGCCGTCATGAACGGCACGGGTCCCTTCAAATTTGACCACTGGACTCAGGGCGAAGAGCTCGTGCTTGTCCGCAACGACAACTACTGGCGCGAACCCGCCAAACTCGAGCGCATTGTCATCAAGTCCATTGACGAATGGGGCACCCGCTTTGCGATGCTTCAAGCTGGCGATGCCGACATTGTTGCTGTTCCCGCCGAAAGCCGCTCCCAAGTGGATGAGATGGTCGGCGAAATGCGCGTGTACGACCCCGCCACCAACTCCTACGGTCCTCCGCAAGTTGTTTGCGACTACGACCCCTCCAAGCAAGGCGTTGAGAAGTTCACCCCCTGCGCCAGCAATGACGAAAAAGGCACCGGCGGTCCCATCCGCTTGTACATCGGCCGCCCGTCCCTCTCCAGCCAGGACCTGTTCATGAACTTCAACGTTGCCGAAGGCTCCAACTACATCGGCTCCGGCAAACTGGATGGCAACGGCATTCCCGCGGACTTCTTCTCTGACCTCCACATCCGCAAGGGCTTCGCCTATGCCTTCGACTGGGACACCTACATCAGCGATGTGTTTGACGGTGAAGCGGTGCAGCAGCCGGTTCTCGCCCGCGTGGGTATGCCCGGCTATCAGGCTGACGCCCCCGTGTACACCTTTGACCTTGAAAAGTCCGCCGCGGAATTCAAGATGGCTGACCTCGACAAGGACGGCATTCCCGCTGGCGACGACCCTGAAGGCGACGTGTGGACCACCGGCTTCCGCCTGCAAGCGCTCTACAACCAGGGCAACACCTCCCGCCAGATTATTTCCGAAATCCTCGCCGCCAACCTGGCTGAAGTGAACGAACTGTTCGTCGTTGAGACCGTCGGTCTGCCTTGGCCCACCTTCCTGCGCACCATCCGCGCAAAACAGGCTCCGTACTTCGTCAGCGGTTGGTTGGAAGACATCCACGACCCGCACAACTGGTACCAGCCCTACATGCTCGGCACCTACGCTTCCCGCCAGAATCTGCCCGAAGACCTGAAGGCGCAGTTCTCCGACATTCTGGACCGCGGCGTTGCGGCGACCGACCCGGCTGAACGCCAGAAGATTTACGAAGAAGCCAACGCCCTGTACTACGAGCAGGTTCCCACCATCCTGCTTGCGACTGCCACCAGCCACGGCTTCGAGCAGCGCTGGGTGCACGGCTTGGTGTTGAACCCGATTTTCTCGGGCAACTATTTCTATCAAGCTTACAAAGACTAAGCGTTTCTCAAGTTCGCAATTGTGGGGAGCTGGCGACAGCTCCCCACATCTTGCCGTGTGTCATGCGCCGCAGCGGGCTGAGACGCATGACAGACCGTAAGTTATTAATTCACGTTGAGGTGATGAATGCTTAACTATATCATCCGCCGCCTGCTGCTTGTGCCTGTGCTGCTGTTTGGCGTGACATTGTTGATTTTTGGAATGCTGCAATTCCTTGACCCCGTGGAACGCGCCTCCCTGTATATTCGCGGCGACCCGAAGTCAAATCAAATTGAAGCAGCCATTAAGAAATACTGTTTGGACTGCCCCATTCACGTTCAATATCTAAACTGGATGCTCGGCAAAGTGGACCCCCAAACGGGTGAACGCGAAGGCGGCATTTTATATGGCAACTTCGGCTGGTCGAAAACCAGCTCGCAGCCCGTTGCCGACTTAATTGCCCGCCGTTTCCCCAACACGCTGGATTTGACCATTTGGGCGGTGGGACCGGTCATCTTCGTCGGCATTTGGCTGGGCGTGCAGGCTGCGGTTCACCATAACGGCTTTGTGGACCAAGCCGCCCGCGTGTTCAGCATTGTGGGAACTTCCTTCCCAACCTTTGTGTTTGGTCTGCTCGTGCTGATGGTTTTCTACGCAAACCTCGGATGGTTTCCCCCCGGCAGATTATCCGATGAACTTAGCCGCGTGGTCAGCTCGCCGGACTTTCATCATTACACCACCTTGCTGACCTTTGACGCGCTGCTTAATGGACGGTTTGACGTCTTTCTCGACGCCCTGCGCCACATGTTCCTGCCCATTCTTACGCTGTCCTACATCAGCTGGGCAACCTTCCTGCGCGTCACCCGCAGTTCCATGCTGGAAACCTTGCGCATGGAATACATCACCACCGCCCGCGCAAAGGGACTTCCTAAAAATGACGTGATATTCAAACACGCGCAGCCGAATGCCATGCTGCCGGTGGTCACGCTGGCGGGTTTTCAAGTGGTCGGTTTGCTGGGCGGCGTCATCATCACAGAAACCGTATTTGACTTCCCCGGCATTGGCTCTGCGGCGGCGCAGGCATCCGCCCAATTGGACGTTATCACCGTGCTGGGATTTGCGCTGTTCAACGGTTTTATTTTGATTGTCGCCAACCTCATCGTAGATATTCTCTACGCGGTTGTGGACCCGCGCGTCCGTCTTTCATAAAGAGGCTTTTATGACTCAAACACCATCCGGAAACAACGAACTGCTCGAAGCCGCCATCTCCATGCGAAAAATCGGCAGATTGGAGCGTTTCCTCGGTCCCGAAAACTACCGCATCGTACAAGGGCTGTTCAAGACTCCCACCTCCATTGCCGGGTTTATCTTGATTTCTTTTTTCGTCTTAATCGCAATCGCCGCGCCGGTGCTTGCCCCGCCCGTTACCCCAAATGACCCGTACAAAATCCCGCGTGATGGATTCAAATCGCAGCCGCGTGAAATGGGCTCGGAATGGACAAAAAACACCCCTGAGGTTCCCTTCTGGTACAAAGCAGTCACCGGCAAGGACGAGTGGGTGCACTTGTTTGGAACAGCGCAGGGACAATACGATATTTACTACGGCATTATCTGGGGAACGCGAACCGCCTTCCGTACAGGCATCATCGTCGTTTTTTCCACGCTTTTGCTTGGTGTGGTAATCGGCTCGGTCTCCGCTTATTACGGCGGCTGGGTGGATAACATCATCATGCGCATTGTGGACGTGCTGCTGGTGCTGCCCAGCTTGATGGCGACCTTAATTCTCGCGGCGGTGTTAACGCCCGTCATCGGCAGGAGTACCCTGCCCGTTATGATTTCGCTCATTGCCTTTGGCTGGCTGGGATACGCCCGCATCATCCGCAGCGATATTCTCTCTGTCAAAGAACGCGATTACATCCTCGCCGCACGCGTTATCGGCAACAAAGACAGCCGCATTCTCTTCCGCCACATTATCCCCAATGCGGTTTTTCCCACCCTCGTGCTTGCCTCGCTTGCCATCGGGGACGTTGTCCTCTCCTTTGCCGCGCTCTCCTTCCTCGGCATTGGCGTGGATGTTGGATATGCGGACTGGGGACAAATCCTCGCCTTTGCCCGCAACTGGATGACAGACCTCAATACATATTGGTATATCATCGTCTGGCCCGGCTTGGCGCTTGTCCTTTATGTGATGGGATTCAACCTCGTCGGCGACGCCCTGCGCGATGTGCTCGACCCGCGTATGCGCGGAAAATCATAATCCATCCCGTGTCTCGAAAATTCGTATCGCGCATTCTTTTCTTCAGTTTTGGAATAGCCCTGCTTTGCGCAGGGCTATTCTTCGACATGGACGGCGCCGGGGCGCAAGCCGCCATGCCCACGCCCGACAGGCTTGCCCAGCCAACTCTTCCCGCGCAGCCCGGTCAGGCGGATATTGGCGCGCAGGTATATTGGCTCTCTTGCCTGCCCTGTCATGGAGATAAAGGACAAGGCTTGACGCAGGAGTTTATTGAAACCTACCCCGAAGAAGAACGTAACTGCTGGGCGTCCGGGTGTCATGGAAAAAATCCGTATGAAAGCGGGTTCACCATCCCTCGCGCTATTCCCGCGCTGATAGGCAAAGGCGCGCTGCAAAAATTTACAACCGCCGCCGCGCTGCGTTCATACATCCGCGCAGCCATGCCTTATTGGAATCCCGGCAGTTTGACCGATGATGAATCCTGGCAGGTGACCGCCTTTCTGCTGCGGGAGAATCAACTTTGGGACGCGCGCCAAGACCTGACCGAAGAAAACGCGCGCGCGATTTTCATCGCGCTTCCATCTGCATCACCAACCCCGGCTGGGCTGCCCGCCCGGCGTCTCCCTTCAACTGTGACTTGGATTATCCTTGCCGCATTCACCGTTGCGGGGATTTTATTTTTATTGCGCCGCTTTACATCACAAGGAGAAGAACAACCATGAAAATTTTGATTGCCGCCGACATGGAGGGAGTAACCGGCGTGACGCATTGGGACCAGGTGAACCCCGCCCATGCTGAATATCCCCGATTCCGAAAACGGATGACCGAAGATGTCAACGCGGCAATTCGCGGCGCATTTGCCGGGGGCGCGGACCATGTTTCCGTCACCGACGGTCACAACAACAGCCGCAACATTCTCATTGAAGAACTTGACCCCCGCGCCGTGTTGAATACCGGCTCGCCCATGCCGCTTTCCATGGTGCATGGTGTGGACCAGGG
>DAOTZP010000286.1:0-6971 GCA_034434265.1 Anaerolineales bacterium
GAACGAACGGAAGGCGCTTTCACGCGGTTGATGGAAGGCTTAAACGCGCTGAAAATATAAGCAAAACAAAAGCCCTTCAAAACGTTTTATTTTGAAGGGCTTTTGTGTTTTTAGGGAGCGCCTAAAAAGATGGGCTGGGGAAGTTCTGTTTAACCCAACTTTGCCAGCACGTCGTTGGCGTCCATCAACAGGTAATCCACGCCGTCATACTTAAACTCGGTGCCGCTGTATTTGGCGAAAAGCACTTTATCTTTCACTTTCAATTTGATGCTTTCATCATCGCCCACCGCAACCACTTCACCGGTTTGCGGCTTTTCTTTTGCGGATTCGGGCAAATACAAGCCCGATGAAGTTTTTGTCTCCTGTTCCAGCGGTTTGATGAGGACGCGCGTCCCCAGGGGTTGAATGTTAATTTTTGCCATGCTTTGTCTCCTGTTTATTTAATTCCAAGCAGGGAATTGATTTGCGGTTTGTTAAAACCGACGATGATTTTACCGCCAATATCAATCACCGGCACGCCCATCTGACCGGAACGGCGAACCATGTCGCGCGCGGCAGCCTGGTCGCGGCTGACATCCACGTCGGTGAATTTAATTCCCTTCTCGCGGAAATACGATTTTGCCATGTTGCAAAACGAGCAGGTGGGCGTGCTGAATATTACAACTTTGGGTTGAATTTTGTTTTCTGCCATTTTGTGCCTCCAAAAATCTGAAACATATCCGCTTGAATAGATGTGCAAAAGCCAAATAAGTTACAGGCAAAGTGTTAATCTTGCGTATGAATTTTGCCTACCGAGCGGTAGGTTTTGCGGTATAATCGCGGGCATGGCGACAACCCTGCCTCAACCGACATTGTCTTTTGTCATTGTCTTTCTTGTTTTCAGTTTGCTCTTTCTCTCCAACTCGTTCAAATTGTGGTTCAAAACCGACCAGTATTATGCCGAAATGCTCGAAAGCCTGAACCGAATGCCGGCTCTCATGCAAAGATTGTTCCGCGCAAATATGGAAAACCGCGAACGCTGGATTTTTCGTCAAAAGGCATTTAGCCTGCTTGGCATTGCCGCCGTTCTCCTTGCGGATGTGATGGTGGTCATGGCATGGCTGGGGTAAAATCCAAAATCGCAAATCGCAAAAAGGAGTTTCACTTGAAAATCATCGCCTGCATCAAACAAGTCCCGGATTCCGAAGCCAAAGTAACGGCATCGGGCGGGCAGGTCTCATGGGGGGACGCGCCGCTGGTCATCAACCCGTTTGATGAATACGCGGTTGAAGGCGCGTTGCAGCAAAAGGAAGCGCTTGGCGGAACGGTCACCGCGCTGTGTATTGGACCCGAATCCGCGAAGGAGGCGCTCAAGCACGCGCTCGCCATGGGCGCGGATGAAGCCGTGCTGGTTTCGGACCCGGCGCTGGAAAATTTGGATACCGTCGGCGCGGCAAAAGTCCTTGCGGCTGCCATTCAAAAAATCGGCGGCGCGGATTTAATCATCTTCGGGCGGCAAACGCTCGATAACGGCGCAGGGCTTACCCCGGCGCAAACCGCGCGCGTCCTCAAACTTCCCATGCTGGGATTGGCGGGCAGCATCAAAGTGGAAGGCGATACCGTCACGGTGGATAGAGTCATCGAAGAAGGCAGACAAACCGTCAGCGCAAAACTGCCCGCCGTGTTGAGCGTGGTGCAAAGCATCGGCGAGCCGCGCTACCCGTCATTTATGGGCATCCGCAAAGCGTCCAAAGCCGTCATCCCCGTTTGGTCGCTTGCCGATTTGGGCATCGCCGCGCCCGCGCCGGTGGTCACGCGCAGCGAGCTTATCAACCCGCCCGCGCAGGAAACGCAAATTGAAATCATCAGCGGCGAAACGCCCGAAGCGATTGCAGAAACCCTTGCCGATAAAATTCTCGCGGAGAAAGTGTTATGAAAACGTTTGTTTACATTGACCATTTCAAAGGCGAAGCGCAGCCCGCCTCGTGGGAAGCGCTCGGCTTGGCAAAGTCGCTTGGCTCTGCAAGCGCCATTGTGTTTGGACAAGGCGTGGATGATGTCGTGAAAGCCGCGTTTGAATTTGGCGCGGAAGAAGTCTTCGTGGCGGATGACCCCGCGCTGGCGGACTATCGCGCCGAGCCGTATGCTTCCACCCTTTCCGCGCTTGCGGCTTCACACAACCCCAATTTGATTCTGTTCCCCACAACCGCCCGCACCCGCGAGCTTGCCGCCATGACAGCGGTGGATTTGGAAAGCGGCGTGCTGACCGATGTCATCGCGCTGGATGCTTCCCTCGTTGCCACGCGCCCGATTTACGAAGGCAAGTTGTTGGAGAAAACAGCCTGCGCGGGAAAAATTGTCCTGGCGACAATTCGCGCGCGCGCCTTCCCAAAACCCGCGCAGAATGCGGGCGCATCCGGCACGGTAACCAAAGTTCAGGTTCACCCCGAAGCCCTGACCGAAGTCAAAGGATACGCGGCGTCTGAAAGCGCGGTCAATCTTGGCGATGCAAGCGTCATCGTCTCCGGCGGGCGCGGCGTTTCCAACAATCCATCTTTGGGATTGGACGAAGCCGAAACCGCGAAGAAAGGCTTTGAGCTGATTGGCGAGCTTGCCGCGCTGCTTGGCGGGGCGGTTGGCGCATCCCGCGCGGCGGTGGATGCAGGCTACATTCCCTACGCTCATCAAGTGGGTCAAACGGGCAAAGTGGTCGCGCCCGATTTATACATTGCCTGCGGGATTTCAGGCGCAATTCAACACTTGGTTGGGATGCGCAACGCGAAATTGATTGTCGCCATCAACAAAGACGCGGACGCGCCCATCTTCAAGCAGGCGCGTTACGGCGTGGTGGGCGATTTGTTCCAAATTGTCCCCGCGCTCACGGCGGCGTTGAAAAAGAAACTGGGCAAGTAAGCGCAAAAAATTCGGATACGCTCACGCAAAAAAACAGGACTTCTTTACCATATTGGAAGTCCTGTTTTTTGTTTGACTTGTCCAAATGTCTATGCTATTCTAAAAACAATTGGAGGAACTGCTTATGAACTAAAACGAAAACCATACTGACGCTGATTGTTTGTCCATTGTCCTGTCTTTATTCATTATAAAAACGCTGATAGAAAAGGAAAAACAATATGTCTCACGCCCGCCTTTTGCTTTCATTTATTCTTATTTCCGTCCTTGCCGTGAGCTCTGCTGGAACAACCGGCGTTGCGCTTGCCGCGCCTGCGCCCGAAGCGAGCTTTAACCCCGACTACGCCGGCGATACGCTCATCGGCGCTGACTTTGAACTTGAAGTGACCTTCGACAACACCGCCGCAGTGGATTCCGCCAACGCGGGATACGCGCCCTTCATTGACGTGTACTTCCCCGTCAACGGCGCGGATGGCGCTGCCGGAACCAGCCTTCCGCTGGATGGCGTGGATTACGTTCCCGCCAGCGCAACGTATCTCGGCGTGGCGGTTGAAGAAAACATCCTCACCTTCCCCGCTTCCCCGCTGGGTGGAGCGTGCGGCGCGTCTCAATCTGCGGTCAGTCATCCCTACGCAGTGGATTCCACCGGCGCGCCAGTCACCGTTTGCGGAACGCCCGGCGATAAGCTCGTCGTCTTCAAATTGCCATTTGCATCCTTCACGCCGGAACAGCCCGCTGCCACCATTCACTTCCAAGCCAGCCTGCATGAATACGCGGATGCGGGCGTCCCGCTGACTTTGTTTGCGCGCGGCGGTTTTGCCTACGGGTTGGACGCGCTAAACAACCCGCTGACCGACCCCAGCCTGTTTGAAGACGCCACCCCCGCAACGATGGAGGACAACGCGGCGGGCGTTATCAATCCCACGCCCATTAAAATCAAAAAGATAAACTCCGCGCCGGAAGATGAAGTTGCCACAGGTCCCAACAATGGACATACATACACGGTCAAAGTTAAAGTTGCGCCCGGACAAACCATCTCCAACCTGGATGTGACCGATTATCTTGACGATAATATTGTCGTGACCAACATCACCGCAGCAGGCGCATCCGGCATCACGTTAAATGGGGGCGCAGTCACTTATCCATTCGGTCCCGTTGTTGCGGATGGCGCGGCAAACAAACTGGTTGTCTCTTACGCCAGCATTAATGCGGATACGGAATTTGAAATTGATTACTACGTTCCCTTGCTTGATGCCGGTGGTGCGGATGTTGTTGACCCCGATACGGCTGCAAAATCCACTACGGAAAACCGCGTGAACGCGCTCGGCGATTGGACCCCCACCGACCCGCGCGATTCTGCTGGAACAGATAACGCCGCCGCAGGAGACCAAGCCTGCCCCGCGTGCGACCCGCTTGTGACGCACACCAACGAAGCGATTACCATTCAAAAAAGCGTCGAGAATCTAACCGATTCCGAATTTACCCCCGGCGATACGCTCGAATACACCCTGGATATTCAAGTGTCGGATTATTTCGCGCTGGATGATGTCTATGTGTATGACCTGCTCCACGATGGACTGCGTTTGACCGGCACGCCGCAAATTTCGATAATGGAGCATGGCTTCACTTATGACGGCGATATAGACAGCGGCAATTATGAGGAACGCCAATATTTCACTGGCGGCACACATACCCTGCCGGATTACAACGTGCCGGAAGCCGCAGCGGGCGATACAGTCCTCTTCTTTGATGTTAGCTCCGAAATAAATTACCGCCTCTCCTACCCCGTGTTGGGCGGCTGCGCTCCCTACAACAGCGGAGCTGGCACAGGCGGCGGCGCGCCGGACTGTGACGCTTTCAATGAAGGCGCAACCACTATCACCATCACTTACCAAGCCGTAATTCAAGACTCGTTTGCCAATGACTTCCCCTCCGGCGACGCTTCGGTAGATGAAGGCGACAAATTGCAAAACCAAGCCTACATTGAAGCCGAAGTGATTTTGAATGTGGAAGACCTGACCCCCAACGGCGAAACCAGCGAAGCCTATAACGAAACCGAAGAATGTTTCATCATTGAAAAAGGCCATATCGAAAAGACCATCTACGCCCACACCGATGCGGAGACCAGCGTTGTCACAATCAATCCCGCCGACCCTGTTCAGGTCACCCCCGGCGATGTGCTTACCTTCCGCCTGCGCTATTTCCTGCCTTCCAGCGATTTTGAAGACTTCGCCATTTACGACTACCTGCCCTTGCCCATTTTGGATGCAAACGAACTGACCGCGTTTGATGATTCGATTTCCAATGGAACAACGCTTCCGCCCGCAGGCACGATGATGTGGGGTCCCACCGGAGAAACGGATACCAACACCAACTACGCCGCGTTTGGCTCCAACCTGCCGGATGTCGCCGTGCCGGGCGACTCAATTCCTTCCGAATGCGGCGGCGCGGATATTGACGCTTCTGAAAATTATTTTGTCTTTTGTCTCGGCGATGATGACGATTCCCTAAACCGTGAATCCGTTGTGGATGTTCTCTTTTCCGTCACCGTCACCGACTTCCCTTACCAAGATAACGCGGTGTTAAACAACCTTGCGGTTGCCAGTCTTGGCTCCACCAACAACGGCTATCATTACTCCGCATCGCTTGCAAAGTTCACCCTGCGCGAGCCGAATCTACTCATCCGCAAGGGCGTTGCCAGCACATCCGAACCCGCCGAAGTCTTTACCGAAACGCCCAATGCGAACTTGCATCCGGCGGGCGATACCAACCCCGTGCCGTTTACCGGCAACATTGAAAGCGCGCTCGGCGGCGGCAACGGCGAAGTGGATTTGGGCATGAATGCGGATGTAAGCAACATTACGCCCGCCGCGCTTGTTCGTTATGTCATCACCGTGCAGAATGCGGGCGGCTCTTCGGCGTTTGATGTTTCGCTTTCCGATACGCTCCCCGCAGGCTGGACATGCAATGCCGCGTCTTTGAACTTCAAAATTGCTTTGGGCGACGGAAGCGCGGTCACTTACAACCCGCTTGGCTCTTCGGACCCGTGCGACTTTTTCACCAACTTCGACGTGGATTCCGCCGATGGCATTGCCCTGACGGACGGCTCAGGCGGGCTGCTCGCCTCGCCCTATGAAAATCCCGCGACGGCGGTTTTGGTCATCACCTATGAGTTGACGGTCCCGGGCGGTCTTTCCATCAATAGCTCGCACACCAACACCGCCGCGCTGCTCAGCTATGCGGGCGCGGAAGGCGCGCAGAATCACCTGGATTTGGGCGGCGCGCGGACGGATACCGCCACCGTTTCCATTCCTTATTATGAAGTCAGTCATGTCTTCATGTCCACCGCTGCAAGGGATGGCTGGATTCTCAAACCTTTGAATCCCACTAACTGGCCCAGCGCTATTCTTTCCACCGGACCCATTATGGCTGGCGATAACAAAGATAACCGTCAGGCGCGTTCCATCCTTTCGTTCAGCACGCAGGATATTCCAAACAATGCCGTCCTTTTGGATGCCAAACTTCAATTGAGACCGCAGAAAGTTCAAGGCACAAATCCGTTTACCACTCACGGCTCGTTGTACTTTGATATTCGCAAGGGCTCTTTTGGAACATCCAGCCTGCAAAAGAGCGATTTTAGCGCGACCGCCACGCGCAGCAAAGCGGGCGTTGTTGGTTCAACAAAGGTGGGGGATTGGTACATAGCAAACTTCAACGCCGCCGCGCGGAATCAGATTAGCCTGACAGGGTTAACGCAACTGCGCTTGTATTTCAACCGCGAGCACAACAGCGACAATAGCGCGGATTACATCCTGTTCTATGGCGGCGAGAGCGGACTTTTTGGCGCTCCACGTTTGATTGTGACGTACTACGTCCCGTAAGTGACTTGAAAAAAAAACGCCTCCGCGCGCAAAGCGGGGGCGTTTTTTTTTAATCCATAAACGCCGCCAGTTGAAACTGTCGAAAAAAGGGGCGAATCCACCTTAAAAAACGGGGTTATATCAGGTAGAGGAGACCCGAATGGCAAAATACAAACCCTGCAACAACGAACAGATGGTGATGCTGCCCATCTCGCTGGAGAA
>DAOTZP010000287.1:0-30328 GCA_034434265.1 Anaerolineales bacterium
TGCATTTTACGCTGCCCATTGGCGCGGAAGAGGAACAGATAAAACCCATCCCCCCGTTTATTGAATAGACTGAAAAAAAGGCGCTTTTATTTTTCCCGCCAAATTTGTTTGACGGGATTTTTGTTTTTTTGATACACTCGCGCCCATGTTAAACCTCAATGCCCAATTTGATTTAATCCGCCAATCCGCTACTGTTTCGCTTGCCGACCGCGTGCTTGCCCTGAAAGCCAGCGGGAAGAACATCATCGGCTTGCAAGTCGGCGACCCCGATTTTTCAACCCACCCCGCCATTATTGAAACCGCGCTCAAAGCCATGCGGGACGGGCAAACGCACTACGCTCCCTCCATCGGCACGCTGGAATTACGCAGCGCCATTGCCGCAAAATTGCAGCGTGATGAAGGCGTTGCCTACGACCCCGCTTGCGAGATTCTCGTCACACATGGCGGCATTCACGCCTATTACACCGCTTTGCAATCCGTCTTAAACCCCAATGATGATGTTTTAATTCCCGACCCTTCATGGGCGACTCATGCAAACATGGCAATCATGCTGCGCGGGAATGTCATTCGCGTCCCCGCGCCCGCCGAGCATGGCTTTATTCCCCGGTTTGATTCGTGGCAGCGGGCTTTGACTCCCAATACGCGCGTTATTGTGCTGAATTATCCCTCCAACCCTACGGGCGCGTATCCCACCCGCGAATATTTGCGGCAACTTCAAAACTTCGCCGCTGAACACAACCTGTGGATTATCAGCGATGAAGTGTATGGAAGTTTATATTACGGCGAAAAGCCAACATCCGCCGCAAATTTTGAAGGCGCAAAAGAACGGACAATTTTGGTCAACAGCCTTTCCAAGTCCTATGCCATGACGGGCTGGCGGGTGGGTTTCCTTGCCGCGCCCGCGCGGGTGATTTCCAACGCGCTGAAAGCCAGTCAAAATTCCATTACCTGTGTTGCGCCGTTTATTCAAAAAGCCGCCGCTTTTGCGCTCACTTCCCCGATGATTCAAGAAGTCACCGCTTCGATGCGGGCTGCCTATGCCAAACGCCGCGAACTGGTTTTGAACCTTGCCCGTGAATTGAAAAGCAATAAGGTTATCGTTACGCCATCGCAGGGCGCGTTTTATTTCTTTTTGGATTTTCGCCCGCTGAACCTATCCTCGGTGGAGATTTGCGAAAAACTGCTGGATGAAGCGGGTGTGGCGCTTGTTCCCGGCTCGGCGTTTGGCGCGCAGGGCGAAGGGTTCGCCCGCCTGTGCATTGCCGCCTCGGATGAGGATGTGGAAACGGGATTCAAAAAAGTGGTCGAGTGGGCGGAGACAGTGAGGAGAAGCGAATGAGAGTATCTTTTCAAGGCGAGCCCGGCGCGTATAGCGAACAGGCGGTGTTTGATTATTTTGGAAGCGTTGAAGCTGTTCCATGCGAATCGTTTGACGCCATGTTTGAGTCTGTGGTTTCGGGGGGCAGCGACGCCGCGCTTGCGCCGATTGAAAATTCGCTGGCGGGCAGCATTCACCAAAATTATGATTTGCTTTTGCGTCATAACCTGCATATTGCGGGGGAGTATTTTTTGCGCGTGCGCCATTGTTTAATTTCCCTGCCCGGCGTAAAAAAAGAGGAAATAAAAAAAGCCATCAGCCACCCGCAGGCGCTGGGACAGTGCGCGGCTTACTTGCGGAGTCATGGCATTAAGCCGGAGCAGGCGTATGACACGGCGGGAAGCGTAAAGATGCTGAAAGAATCCGGCTCGCGCGAAACGGCTGCCATTGCCTCCCGCCGCGCGGCGGAGTTGTACGGGATGCAAATTCTCGAAGAAGGCATTGAGGATAATACCGAAAATTACACGCGCTTTTTGCACATTCAGCGCGAGGCGGTGCAGCCCGAAGGCGAGGCAAAGACATCCATTGTGTTCACGCTTAAAAATCAGCCCGGTTCGCTTTTCAAAGCCATGAGCGTGTTTGCCCTGCGCGATATTGACTTGACCAAAATCGAATCGCGCCCGCTGCAAGGCAAACCGTGGGAATATCTTTTTTATATTGATTTCATCGGCTCGGCATACGAAGAAACCGTAAAACGCGCGCTTGACCATTTGGGCGAATATGCCGTGACCTTGCGCGTGCTGGGGTCGTATCCGCGTTTTAAGTAACTGATGTTGCGCGCCCTCATGGAGTCCCCTCTCCCTTAGGGAGAGGGTGAGGGAAAATGAGCAGCTTTTTCACGAGTGTGTAACATCACTTAAGAAAGATAATTCTACGAAGGGATTTGATTGATATCAAACGGCGTCACTTGATAGACATAATAATTCAGCCAGTTGCTGTATAACAAATTGGCGTGTCCGCGCCAGCGGACCACCGGCGGCTGGCTGGGGTCGTTTTGCGGGTAATAATTTTGGGGGACATGAATCGGCAGCCCTTTGTTCACATCGCGGTCGTATTCGCTTTTCAAAGTCAGCGGGTCATATTCCGAATGTCCGGTGATGAAGAGATGCCGGTTATCTTTGGACGTGACGATATACACGCCCGCTTCATCGGACTCGGCGAGAATTTTCAGCGCGGCAATTTTTTCAATATCCTCGCGGCGGACTTCCGTGTGGCGCGAATGCGGCGCGAGAAAGACATCATCGAACCCGCGCATCAAACTTTCCTCGCGTGAAAGGACGCGATGCTCAAACACGCCGAACATCTTGCGCGGCAAATCATATTTTGGAATGCCGTATTTGTAATACAGCGCGGCTTGCGCCGCCCAGCAAATGTAAAACGCCGATTCAACGTTTGTCTCCGCCCAATCAAAAATTTGGGCGAGCTCGTTCCAGTAGTCCACCTGTTCGAAGGGCAGGTGTTCCACAGGCGCGCCGGTGATAATCAGCCCGTCGAACTTTTCATGTTTGATTTTTTCAAACGTGACGTAGTGTTCAAGCAGATGTTCCGCATTCACGTTTTTGGATTCGTGCGTGGCGGTGTGAATCAGGGTGATTTCCACCTGCAGGGCGGAGTTGGAAAGCAGCCGCAAAATTTGCGTTTCAGTCGCAATTTTGGTCGGCATCAGGTTTAGAATTGCCACGCGCAGCGCGCGAATATCCTGGTGAATGGCGCGGTCTTCATCCATCACAAAAATATTTTCGCGTTCCAAAATCTCGCGGGCGGGAAGGGTGGAGGGAATTTTTACAGGCATGGGAAGTTGCGGATGAATTTGAAAGGATGAAGGATAAATTTTTTCAATCATTTATCCTTCATCTTTCATCCTTTATCCTTTCTTATGAAAGCGCTTGGTCCAAATCCCAAAGAATATCTTCAATATCTTCAAGACCGATGGAAAGCCGCACAAAGTCGGGGCTGACGCCCGCCGCTTTTTGTTCCTCTTCGGAAAGTTGCGAGTGTGTAGTGCTGGCGGGGTGAATGGCAAGCGATTTTGCGTCGCCAAAGTTTGCAACGTGGCTGAATAACTTAAGCGAATCAATGAACTTTGCGCCCGCTTCGCGCCCGCCTTTTACGCCGAACCCCAAAACCGCGCTGGGACCTTTGGGCAGGTATTTTTTTGCGCGGGCGTAATCGGGGTGGCTGGGCAAACCGGAATATGTAACCCAGCTGACTTTGGGGTGCTCCGCTAAAAATTCCGCAACGGCTTGCGCGTTTTGCACATGGCGTTCCATGCGCAGCGAAAGAGTTTCCAATCCTTGCAAAAACATCCATGAATTAAAAGGCGACTGGCACGCGCCAATATCGCGCAAAATTCCCGCGCGCGCTTTGGAGATGAACGCCAACGGTCCAAAGTCTTCGGCGTACACCACGTCATGATACGAAGGGTCGGGCGTGTTAAAGTTTTTGTGTCGTTCGCTGCCCGCCCATGTGAACTTTCCGCTGTCCACAATCACGCCGCCGATGGTTGTTCCATGCCCGCCAATGTATTTGGATGTGGAATGGGTGACGATGTGCGCGCCCCATTCAAACGGGCGGCATAAATACGGCGTGGCGGCGGTGTTGTCTATCACCAATGGGATGTGAAATTCTTCGGCAATTTTTGCAACTTCTTCAAATGGAAAGACATTCGCAAACGGGTTGCTGACCGTCTCCCCGAAGATGAGCTTTGTGTTGGGCTGAATGGCGCGGCGAAAATTCTCCGGGTCGGCTGGGTCCACCAACGTCACTTTGATTCCCAGCCGCGGAAAGGTGAACTTGAACTGGCTGACTGTTCCGCCATACAAGCGCGAAGACGAGACGATATGGTCGCCTGCTTCGCAAATGGCAAGAATGGCGGTGGTTTGCGCGGCGTGTCCCGAGCTGACTTCCAGCGCGGCGATGCCGCCTTCCAAATCCGCCATTCTTTTTTCCACAATGTTTGAGGTGGGGTTGCCAATGCGGGTGTAAATGTTGCCCGCTTCCTGCAAGGCAAACAGGCGCGAGGCGCGCTCGGTGTTTTGCAAGTCATACGCCGTGGTGAGGTAAATCGGCGCGGCGCGGCTGCCTGTTACCGGGTCGGGGTCGTAGCCTGCGTGCAACTGGCGCGTGGTGAATCCAAATTTTCGTTCTGTTGTGGTCATGTGAGTCTCCTCTTGAAATATGATATACCCGCCCTTTCAGAAGAATTTCCTCATCCCAACCCTCTTTTTGAAGAGAGGGTGGAATAAAAAAAACCTCTTCTGAAAGTACAAGAAGAGGCATACGTTTCACTATACCATCCTCTCATCTTCCAGATATGAATGGGTGTCCATTCGTATTTGCCGAAATTGGCACCATAACTTTTGTTTGGTTGCCGAGGCTTCGCAGGGTCGGTCCCTCCGCCTCTCTGGATAAGAGCGAGTATTTAATTGGGCGGGTTTATATCACACGCGCGCGAAATGTGTCAAGGTTTGCGTTGAAATTTTTTATAAAACGGCTTGACGTGTTTTTATCATCACAGTAAAATTTAAGTCCTTGCGGGAGTCGCCAAGTGGTAAGGCATCAGCCTTCCAAGCTGACATTTCGTGGGTTCGAATCCCATCTCCCGCTCTTTCCCAAGCGCTTGCGTGTTACGTTCAGGTTATGAAATAACACGCAGGCGCTTGATGTTTAAGGCTTGCGCGGATGAAGCCTTCATAAACAAACAGTATTTCAGCCAAAAGGATGAACAAAAGACAGCAAGACTTTTTTGCAATTTTGGTGTTTTACATCAAAACCATTCAAGGAGATTTTAATGACCGCACTCGCACCGACTTTATCCCTTCAATATTTTCCGCGCGCCGCTTCATGGCTGCGCGACGCTGCGCTTGTTACGCTGGGCGCGTTGTTTGTCGCCGCGCTCGCCCAAGTGGAAATTCCTCTGCCTTTTACGCCCGTTCCCATCACCGGGCAAACCTTTGGCGTGCTGCTTGTGGGCGCAGCGCTTGGCTCAAAGCGCGGCGCGGCATCGCTTGGCTTGTATCTTGGCATGGGCGTTTTGGGACTTCCCTTTTTCTCCGGCGGCGCGCATGGGATTGAAATTCTCACCGGCGCAACCGGCGGCTATTTGATTGGATTTATCCTTGCTGCGTATGCGATTGGCAAACTGGCGGAACGCGGATATGACCGCGCCGCGAAGACTTCCTTCCTCCCCTTTTTAACCGGCACCGCCATCATCTACGCCTGCGGCGTGACCTGGCTGGCAATTTTGCTGGGCAGCCTGAGCCAAGCCGTTCAACTTGGCTTGCTGCCGTTTTTGATTGGCGACGCGATTAAATTAATCGCCGCCTCCATCGCGCTCCCCGCCGCGTGGAAGCTGGTCAAGTAACAAAACCTTCCGCCCCGCCCTGACATAACCGTCAGGGCTTTTTTTATCGGCTATAATCACCTTGCAAACAACCACCATACCAGAGACCAAGCAAACAATCCATGTTCATTGACCAGGTAACCATTCACGTTCGTTCAGGCAAAGGCGGCGACGGCATGATGCACTTTCGCCGTGAGAAATTTGTTCCCCTCGGGGGACCCGATGGCGGCGACGGCGGCAAAGGCGGCGACGTTATTTTTGAAGTTAAAGAAACGCTTAACACGCTTTCGGCGTTTCGCCAAAATGAAAAATTCAAAGCGGAAGATGGAGTCAACGGCGGACCTTCGCAAATGACCGGGCGCAACGGCAAAGACAAGGTGATTCTCGTCCCGCCCGGCACGGTTGTGTATGATGCGGAAACCGGCGACCTGCTTGGCGATTTGACCAAACCCGGTCAACGCCTGCTGGTTTGCAAAGGCGGGCGCGGCGGGCGCGGCAACCAGCATTTTGCCACCGCCCGGAATCAAGCTCCGCGCACGGCGGAAAAAGGCGAGCCATACGAAGAAAGATGGATTCGCCTTGAATTAAGACTCATCGCCGATATTGGCATTATTGGGCTGCCCAACGCGGGCAAATCCACGCTGCTTTCGGTGTTGACCAACGCCAAGCCAAAAATTGGAGCGTATCCATTTACCACGCTTGAGCCAAACCTCGGCGTGGCGCGCATTGACGATGACGCCACCGTTGTGCTGGCGGATATTCCGGGACTGGTGGAAGGCGCGCACGAAGGCGTGGGGCTGGGTCACGACTTTTTGCGTCACATTCAACGCACGCGCGTTCTCATTCACATGCTGGATGGACTCTCCGAAGACCCGCTGGCGGACTTTTCACAAATCAATACCGAGCTCTCGCTGTTTGACCCGAAACTTGGAAAAAAACCTCAGATTGTGGTCTTGAACAAAATTGACCAGCCCGAAGTACAAGATAAGTTGAAAACGGTCAAAGCCGCGTTTAAGAAAAAAAAGATTGACCTGTTGACCATCTCCGCCATGACGCGCGCCAACACGCGGGATGTCTTAATCGCGGCGTATCAAAAACTGGCGGATGTTCCTGTGGAAGAGGTTGAGGAATCGCTTCCGCTTTATACGCCGTCGGTGGACCCGAATCAGTTTGAAATCATCCGCGAAGGTGAAAACGAATGGCGCATTACGGGCATTGCCATTGAGCGTTCTGCCAAGATGACGTATTGGGAACACGACGGCTCGCTGCGCCGCTTCCAAAAGTTGATGGAGCGGTTGGGCATTGATGACGCGCTGCGGCAGGCGGGCGTGAAAGAAGAAGACACCGTGCGAATTGGCGATTTTGAGTTGGAGTGGCGGGAGTAATTTTGCTTTCAGCCCCGTAGTTTCGTGACGAAACCCTGTTTATATTGGATAATATACTTAATAAGTATATTATCCAATATAAATGAAATCAGCGCTTTTATCCTCTTTCGAAAACATTCCCTACTTTACTATTGAAGGATTCAGGCAATCTGCGGGCATGGATTCGCCTGAACAAACACGCGTGTTGTTGTACCGCTGGTCGAAAGCGGGCAAAATTCTGCCGCTCAAAAAAGGGATGTATATGACCAGGCGGTTTTATGAGTTGCATGTCCGCGAGCCTTTTTTCACCGAAGCGGTCAGCGCAATAATTTTTCCACATTCTTATCTCTCGCTCGAATATATTTTACAGCAGCATCATATTCTCACCGAAGCGACATATACGGTCTCTTGTATTACGCCGAAGAATACGCGCGTCATCGAAAACCCTTTGGGAACATTTGTATATCGCAATATTCGCGCGGATTTGTATCGTGGATTTACGCCGCGTGAATACATGGGGATTCGATTTTTCACCGCCACCCTTGCCAAAGCGTTATTTGATTATTTGTATTTGCGCCCTATTCCGCCCGCGTATCGCGCCTGCGTTGACCTTGCGGAAGAATTGCGCCTTAATTTGGATGAAGTTCCGCTTGTATCCCAACGGGAATTTGCCGCGTATGTGGAGGAAAGCAAATCGCGCAAAATGTTGGATGTGTTGAATAATTTTCGGAGAACGATATGGAAACCTTAAGTCAGGCGCGGCGGGCTGTTCTTTCCACAAGAAGCCCTTTGCTTCCCATCGAGACCAAACGGATTTTGCTAAAAGAAGCCCTGCAAAGTTATGTGCTGGATTTTTTGTACAATCATTCCGCGTATCGCAGACTCAACTTTTATGGCGGAACTTGCCTGCATGTCGTCTATGGATTGGACCGATTATCTGAAGACCTGGATTTGGACAACAGCGCGCAAATCACTCTTGACGGGTTGCAAAACGACCTGATTGATTTGTTCGCAAAGTCTTTTGGATATGAAGATGTATCCGTAAAATCCCAACAGGGTGGGCAAGGCGTTTACCGCGCAACACTCAAATTTCCCATTCTCAATATGCTTGGGCTTTCGGGATAAGACAACGAAGCGATTCACTTGAAAGTTGAAATTAGCCATCACAAGCAGGTTGCCATCGTGCAGAAAACACCCGTGTTTTATCACGGGCGCGGTTTTGTTCCCGCGCATTTTTCATTGGAAACCATGATGGCAGGAAAAATGCTTGCATGTATCGAGAGAAATTTTCAACACGGCAAAGAATCGTATTCTGTCAAATCGGCAATGGAAGTATTACGCGAAAAAGCAGCGTCAATCAAAATTGCTGATTTATCGGCGGACTTAATTCCCATGTTTGAATCTCATGGTTATATTTCCAGTTGGTTGGATGCCTTCCACAAAAATTTTGAGCGATATGCAGCTCATTATCGCTAATTCCCCAACCTCTAACGCCCTTCTAACGCTTCTCCAACAGACCGCCAATCCCGCTTTTGTTATAATTCCCCACCACCATAAGACCTCACAGGTCTGTGTCTGAGAAAAGGACAACCCTCCCATGATGAGATTTGACCGCTTTACCGAGCGCGCGCAGGAAGCCGCGCAGCGCGCCGCTGAAATCATTCAGCGTTACGGACACAACCAAATAGACACCGAACACATCCTGCTGGCGCTCATCGAACAGCCCGGCGGGGTGATTCCCCAAATTCTGGAAAAGCTCAACGTCAGCGCGGAGGCGCTCAGCGAACGGCTGGACGCCACGCTCCGCGCCAGCCCGAAGGCGAACATCTTCGGCGGCGGCGCCGGGCAGATTTTCATCACCCCGCGCGTCAAGCGCATCATTGACCTCGCCAACGAAGAAGCCAACCGCCTGAAGGACGAGTACATCTCCACCGAGCATATCTTTTTGGCGATTCTCACCGAGCGCAACACGCCCGCCGCGCGCATTCTCGAAAGCGCGGGTTTGACGCGCGACCGCGTGTACGACGCGATTCAAGACCTGCGCGGCGGACAGCGCGTGACCGACCCCCATTCCGAGCAGCGTTACCGCGCCCTCGAAAAATACTCCCGCGATTTAACCCAACTCGCCCGCGAGGGAAAACTCGACCCGGTGATTGGGCGCGACACGGAGATTCTCCGCCTCATCCAGATTCTCTCGCGGCGCACCAAGAACAATCCCGTGTTGATTGGCGAAGCCGGAGTCGGCAAGACCGCCATCGCGGAAGGACTGGCGCAGAAGATTGCCAGCAACGACGTGCCGGAGATTCTTTCCGGCAAGCGCGTCGTCGCGCTCGATTTGGGCGCGATGATTGCCGGTTCGCGCTTCCGCGGCGAGTTTGAGGAAAGGCTCAAAGCCGTGATGGACGAAGTGCAGCGCGCCAAAGGCGAAGTGATTTTGATGATTGACGAGCTGCATACCGTCGTGGGCGCGGGGGCGGCGCAAGGCGCGATGGACGCGAGCAACATGCTCAAGCCCGCGTTGGCGCGCGGCGAATTGCAATGCATCGGCGCGACCACGCTGGACGAGTTCCACAAACACATTGAAAAAGACGCCGCGCTCGAAAGACGCTTCGCCCCGATTTACGTGGACGAGCCGAGCGTGGAAGATACGATTAAGATGCTTCATGGCTTGCGCGACAAGTACGAAGCGCATCACAAACTGCACTTTTCCGACGAAGCGTTGGAAGCCGCGGCGCGGCTCGCCGACCGCTACGTCACAGACCGTCACCTGCCCGACAAGGCGATTGACCTGATGGACGAAGCCGCCGCCAAAGTGCGCGTGGCGCTTTATTCCATGCCGCCCGAATTGAAGGCGATGAAAACCGAAGTGGATAAACTGCAAGCCGAGGAAGAGCAGGCGGGCTTGGCGCGCGATTACGAGCGCGCCGCGCAAAAGAAAGCCGAGCGCCTGCGCCTGGAGCAGCAGTACGTCGCCTTGCGCGACAAATGGGAATCCGAACATCAACTGGATGAAGTGGTGGACGTGAACGACGTCGCCGCCGTCGTTCACCAATGGACGGGCATCCCCGTCTCGCAGATGATGGAGACCGAATCCGAAAAATTGTTGCACATGGAAGCGCGGCTGCACGAGCGCATCATCGGGCAGGAGGAGGCGATTCGCGCCATCAGCGACGCCATCCGCCGCGCGCGCTCCGGGCTGAAAGACCCCGCCCGCCCGATTGGCTCGTTCATCTTCATCGGACCTTCCGGCGTGGGCAAGACCGAGCTTGCCAAAGCGCTGGCTTGGTTCATGTTCGACGACGAGGACGCGCTCGTCCGTATTGATATGAGCGAATACCGCGAGCAGCACACCGTCAGTCGTTTGTTCGGCGCGCCCCCCGGATACGTCGGCTACGAGGAAGGCGGACAACTCACCGAAGCCGTCCGCCGCCGCCCGTACCGCGTGATTCTCTTCGACGAAATCGAAAAGGCTCACCCCGAAGTGTGGAACGCGCTGCTGCAAATTTTGGACGACGGCAGGCTGACCGACGGGCAGGGCAACGTGGTGGACTTCCGCAACACCGTGCTGATTATGACCTCCAATCTCGGCACGGAGTACGTCCGCAAGGGCGGCACGCTTGGCTTCCTTACGCAAAAGGCAGATAACGACGAGCGCGAAGCGCACGACAAGATTGACAAGGCGCTCAAATCCGCGTTCCGCCCGGAATTCCTCAACCGCATTGACGAAATCATCATGTTCTCGCCGCTTTCGGTGGAGCAGATGGAACGGATTGTGGAACTGCAAATGAAGGAAGTGCAGGAGCGGCTGAACGAACACAACATTCATATTGAATTGACCGACGCGGCGCGGGTCTGGCTGGCGAAGGAAGGCTACGACCCGGCGTTTGGCGCGCGTCCGCTGCGCAGGGCGATTCAAAAATACGTCGAAAGCCCGCTTTCGGTGGAGCTGCTCGGCGGCAAGTTCAAAAACGGCGCGAAAGTGCTTGTGGACGAACAAGGTGGAAAGATTGTCTTTCAGATGGAATCGCTGGGCGAGAAGGCGGAGGTTGGTGATTAAAAATTGAGTTGTGACGGCAGGCGAGAGGTGAAAATCCCTTTCGCCTGTTTGTTTTAATCCTCAATTACCATGTACCTATTTCCATTCTGCGGTATCATTTCCACATTCTTAAAACGCCGGAGGATTCTGTATGGAAGAAAATAAAAATACCATCTTGATTATTATTGGCATTATTTTGCTGGTCTTGTGCATTTGCTGTATTGTGATGGGACTGGGCGGATATGCAATGTTTGTCATCAGTGATTCCAATTCTTCCAGCGTGGAGCCTTCCATTTTTGAGGAATTTGACCCCACGGAAACCCCCGCTCCAGAAGTGGTGCGCCCGCCGGTGGAGAAAATTTCCAACGATACGCTTAACATTTTACAAAGCGCGGTTGTGCCGGAAAATGACCCGTATCAACTGGCGTGTGAATTGCAGGGAATTTGCGACGTGCCAAAAACGATGGAAGGCAAAAAATATAAAGTCGGCGATAAAGAAGAGTTTTACATTTCAAATTCGGATACCGCCCAACATGAACAGATTACCGCCACGTTGATGTATGAAACGCCCCATTCCTATTTTTGGGTGGAGGAGGGGACGCGCGTCAATGAAGGTCACATGAAGAAGTTGATGGATACCTTCGAGGAGAAGATTTACCCCACCAACCGCGAATTTTTCGGCAGTGAGTGGACTCCCGGCGTGGACGGCGACGAGCATATTTACGTCATTTATGCCACCAGCATCGGGCATAACGTGGCGGGCTATTTCAACTCGTCCGATTCGTATAACCCGCTGGTGAAGGAATATTCCAACGGTCATGAGACCTTTGTGCTGGGAACCAGTCAGGCGCTTTCGGACCAATATACTTACGGCGTGCTGGCGCATGAGTTTGTTCACATGATTCAATTCCCAACCGACCGCAACGACGCTTCGTGGGTGAGCGAAGGTTTTGCCGAGTTGGGAGTCTTCCTGAATGGATATTACATGGGCGGCGCGGATTATGTTTACATGAGCAACCCCGACTTGCAATTGAATACATGGTCGGATAATTCCTCGCCCGATTTCGGCGCGCATTATGGCGCGAGTTTTCTGTATTTTGCTTACTTCCTTGACCGCTTTGGCAGCGAAGCCACAAAGCACTTAAACACCAACCCTGAAAACGACATCACCAGCGTGGATGACACGCTCGCCGCGCTTAACATCACAGACCCGTTGACGGGCAGGCAGCTCACCGCCGATGATGTGTATATGGATTGGGCGCTGGCAAATTATCTCAAAGACGGTTCGGTGGGGGATGGGCGTTTCACCTATAAGAATTATCCGCAATCGCCCCAAGCCCGCCCGACCGAGACGATTACCGCCTGCCCGCAAAACCCGCTTTCGCGCACGGTGCATCAATACGGCGTGGATTACATCAAAATTGATTGCGCGGGCGATTACACCATTTCATTTACCGGCTCAACCGTTACAAGCCTGCTGCCCGCCCAGCCATATTCGGGCAAGTTCGCCTTCTGGTCAAATCGCGGCGATGAATCCGATATGACGCTCACCCGCGAATTTGATTTCACCCAAGCAGGCGGCGAAATTAAACTTAACTTCCGCACATGGTACGATATTGAAGAGGATTGGGATTACCTGTACGTGCAGGCTTCCGAAGACGGCAAGTCCTGGACGATTCTCAAAACGCCTTCCGGGACCGATTATGACCCTTCCGGCAACTCATACGGCTGGGGATATACAGGCGCAACCAGAAATTGGATTGAAGAGTCGGTGGACTTGTCCCAATATGCGGGGAAGAAAGTTTTCCTGCGCTTTCAATACATCACCGATGCGGCAGTGAACGGTCAGGGCTTTATGCTGGATGACGTCTCCATTGACGCGGTTGGATATTCGACCGATTTTGAAACAGACAACGGCGGCTGGGAAGCGAAAGGATTCGTCCGCGTGGATAACGCGCTGCCGCAAACCTTCCGCCTTGCGCTGATACTCAACAACAAAGAAGTAAAGTTTATTGAACTCAACGCCGACCAGACCGCCGAAATTCCCCTTTCTTTGAAATCAGGCGAAAACGCCGTGCTGGTGGTGGCGGGCATGACGCGCTTCACCCGCGAAGTCGCTTCCTATCAAATTGAAATCAAGTAATGCCGCTTTGCATGATTAGCGCGTAACAGTTTCATTTCTTTTTCAACCACCTGTCTTAAAACCGCTTTCCTGTCTTATAATTACGGCGCATTATGACCTCATTAACCAAACCAGCCAGCGCAAGGAAAACCATTGCCGTATTGGGCGCGCAGCTCAGCCGCACATGGGGCGGAGAGTTTATGGCGGGTGTAATGGATTCAGCAAAAGCGCATGATGTCAATGTTGTGTACTTTGTCGGTGGAAAGCCCGTCCCCATTGCCGCGCCCGAATTGGGCGGCCGTTCCTACGGGTTGTATGACCTCATCAAACCCGGGCAGTTCGACGGCATTTTGCTCGCCGCGGATATTGGTCACGCTTCGCCGGAAGATGTAAAAAACTTTTGTAAAATCTTTGCGCCTGCGCCTGTTGCATCCTTCGCGGTGCAGGCGGAAGGCGTTTCTTCTTTTATTGCGGATAACGAGCGCGGTATGCGCGCCGTCATCCGCCATTTGATTGAAGTTCACGGCTATAAGCGCATTGCCTTTATTCGCGGCAGGCAGGGGCAGATTGAGTCTGAAATGCGCTTCAATGCGTATAAAACCGAGTTGCAAAATCACGGCATTCGATTTGAAGAAAAACTTGTCTTGGATGGCGACTTTACCCCCGAAAGCGGGCGCGCCGCCATTCGCACGCTGTTGGACGAGCGCGAAATCCGCGCGCAAGCCATTGCCGCCTCCAACGACCGCATGGCGTTTGGCGCAATCGAAGCCTTGCAGCAGCGCGGCATTCAAGTCCCCGAACATATTGCAGTCACCGGTTTTGACGATATCAGCGAATCGCAATCCATGGGCGTGCCGTTGACGACCGTGCATCAATCGTTTTATCAGGCGGGCAAACTCTCTTTTGAGGCGCTGCTTAAACGCATGAACGGCGGACAAGTGGATGAAGTGAATGTGCTGCCCGCCGATTTGGTTGTGCGCTGGTCCTGCGGATGCCTGCCCGAAAGCATACAACGCGCGGAAGTTCACTCCCGCGAGGTGGCGCAAACTGGCAGGCTGGAAAACAAGCGTGATGCAGCCATCCGCGCCTTGTTTGGCGCGGCTGGCATCCCCGAAAACGACCCCCTCAAAGCGCAATACCGCGATGTCTTTGGGCGCATGTGGGATGTATTCCTCGCCAACTTAAGCAGCGCGGAAAAAAACGAAGACTTTTTACGCATGGTGCAATCGGCGGTGGAAATTTTGCAGCGCAACGGGTTTGAATCCACCATATGGCATAACGTCATTTCCACTTTAAGAAAATACGCGCTTGGCGGCATTGGCTCCAACAACGATGTTATGCTGCGCGCCGAGAACTTGTTTCAACAGGCGCGTATGCTGGTGGGCGAGTTGTCGCAGCGCGCGCAGGCGTTTCGCCGCTTGCAGCTGGAACAGCAGGAAGAAGCGCTCAGCGCGTTCGGTTTTTCCATGGCGCCCGCCATGACCTTTGAAGAAATTGGCGAAGCAATTACAAAACATTTTCCCGCGCTGGGCTTGGAACGCTGGTACGTCATGTTTTATGGCGATGTGAGCTCGCCCGGCTCCATTTCCTCCCCCACGCCGGACAGCTACCGCCTGCTTTTGCAATATGAGCAGAAAAAATTTGAAATCCCCCGCGAAAAATCCGCGATTGCCACAGGGCGGTTAATTCCCCGCGGCAAAACGCCCGAAGACCGCCGTTACACCGCGCTGGTGATGCCGCTTTCACTGGCAAGCAACCGCTTTGGTTTTATGTGGGTGGAGATGGGTCCCGACGACTGGGATGTTTACGTCCGCTTGAAACACTTGCTTTCCAGCGCGCTGCTGCGCACCATGCTCGTTCAGCAACGCGAACAGGCGCAAAAAGAAATTGAACGCCTGCTTGCCGAAGCCCGCGACCGCGCCGTGGAACTTGCCCGCGCCCGCGATGAAGCCGAAAAAGCCGCCCGGCAAAACGCAAAGCTATTTGAATCGGAACAGGCGCGCCGTCATGCGGTGGAAGCGCTGGCGCGTTCTTCGCGCACGCTCTCTTCGCTGACTACGGTGGATAAACTTCCCCAGCAAATTCTTGAACATTTGCAGAAAATCATGCCGTTTGACTGCGGCGTGTTGTTTGTGGAAGATGTCAACGGCGAAGCGCGCATCCGTTCCCATTTGGGAATGCCCGCCAATGCCGATGTTTCCCAGTTTGCGCTGAACGTCAACGGCTCGGACTTTTACAAGACCGTTGCGCGCAAAGGCGAAATTTTGCTCATCCCCGATGTGCGCAATGTGCAGAGTTGGCAGCAGCCGGAATGGCTGCCCCCGCATCGTTCATGGCTGGGCGTGCCCTTGTACTCCAAAGATAACGTCATCGGCTTGCTGGCATTGGGGCGCATTAAGACCCCCTTCAGCGAAGATGACAGCCTGCTTGCCACCACGTTTGCCATGCAGGCGACTGTGGCGTTGGAAAACGCGCGTTTGTACGCCGAAATCATGGAATTCAATCAAATGATGGAGCGCATGGTTTCGCAGCGCGTGGACGAATTGAACAATGCGTACAACACGCTGGCGAAGCATGATAAGAACAAATCCGCGTTTATTCAGGTGGCGGCGCACGAGCTGCGCACTCCGCTCACGGTGATTAAAGGCTATCTGGGAATGCTGCAAGCCGCCCCGCCGATTAAGGAAAACGAGCCGCTGGCGCAAGCCATTGAGGGCGTGCTGCAAGGCACAAACCGCCTGCATCAAATTGTCAACAGCATGTTGGATGTTGCGCGGCTGGACAATCAGGTGATTAACACCCACATTGAACCCGTCAGTTTGGGATTAATCGTCCGCCTTGTGCATAAGGATTATGTCAAGGATTTGCAAGCGCGCAACCTGAACTTTGTCATTGAAAATGACTTGAAGGATATTCCGATGGTGATGGCGGATTCGGAATTGATGAAAAAAGCGCTTGACCATGTGATTGTGAACGCGATTAAATTCACCCCCGATGGCGGGACCATCACGGTTTCCGCCGCGCCGGTGGAAGATAAGCGGATTGGCAAATGCGTGGAATTGCGCGTCAAAGATACCGGCATTGGCATTGACCCGGAACATCACAAAATTATTTTTGAAAAACTGTACCAGCTTGGCAAAGTGGAGTTGCACTCATCCAGCCGAACCAACTACAAAGGCGGCGGCGCGGGGCTGGGGCTGGCAATTGCGCAGGGAATTATCAAAGCGCTGGGCGGCAGCATTTGGGTGGAAAGCGTAGGACATGACGAGGAAAAATTCCCCGGCAGCACCTTCTTTATCCGTTTGCCTGTGGCAAGGTAAAACTTTCAATTTCTCCATATCCTCCGCGCTTCCGCGCTAAAAAATAAGCAAGGGCGGCAACTTGGTTATTTAACGCAAATTGCCGCCTTCAAAAAGAATAGCGAGTTCGCTTGTTTTGAATCGCAGAGCCGCCAAGTTCGCAGCGTTTTTAATGAATTTCTCCGTGTCTTCCGCGCCTCTGTGGTAAAAAATTAAGAAAGGGCGGCAACTTGGGTTATTTATCAATCCGGCTGCGGGCAAAAAAGAGAATCAAAAGCAAAATCAGCGGGTCAATCGTAAAGCGGAAACGGTTATTTTCACCGAGGTCCAAGCTGATGCTGACGAGCGTAAAAAACAAAATCGAATACAAAAGAAACAAAACGGGAATGGATTGCGCCGAAGCCAGCCCATGCGTCCTTAAATATTGCGCTCCTCCCGCAGCCGCCAAGACAAACCCCGCAGCCAAAAGCCAGCCTAGATTCGCAGCCGATATTTCGTTTAACCGCTGACCGGCGCCTTCTCCGCTTTGCCATTGCAGATAAAACACGCGGTTCCACATTTGGTCCAGCGGGTGAATTTGCGCGCGGTTGATTTCCAAAAATTCATAATCGCTTGCCGAATGAAAATAAATATACGCCGCCTGCGTCACCGCGCGCAGGTAAACTCCCGGCTTGCGGACAATCACCGCCAGCGCGTCTTTAAGATATTCGCGCGATGCCGCCGCATATACCAGATGATGATGATTCCGCCTTCCCAAAGAGGTTTCCGCATTGTCAAGAACCGCAATGCCCGTTTTGGGCGTATCGGGTAAAAGTTCCAGATACGCGGACGGATTGCGGAAAGGGGCAAGCAAAGCAAATTGGGAAAGCTCGCCCGCTTTGACCATTTGCCTGCGCTCATCTTCCCCGATGCGAAAGGTGGATATTTTGGCAAGATTCATCCCAAGCCACGAACTGGATGTAAAATCGCCAGCCAGCCAGAGATTTTTTACATACCACCCGCCGACCAGTATGACGGGAATCAACGCGGCTTGCATTACCCTCTTTTTTTCATCCCATAGCCAATACAGCCCCGCCGCAGCGCCCAGCATCCAAAGCAGGTGAAACAAGCTCCACGTCAGGCACAGCATTGCCAGTGCGGAAAAAAACATCACACCCCAAAACGTTTTTTGGGTTTGAATAAATTGGCTCAAGAAAACAACGCTCATCGTCAGCAAAAGCGTCAGCGGATATGCGTACATCAGCCAGTGTTCATATAAAACGGTTGCGGGACTAACCATAAACCAGATGGAAGCCAGCACGGCGAGCTGGTGTGGAATCCGCAGCGAAATGCCCGCCCAATAAATTGCGCCCGCGAGCGCAAGCCCCATCAAATAATAAATGATGTGAAACGCCGCTTCGTACTGCTGCGGAAACAGTTGCAAAACAATTCCGGCAAACAAATTGAACAGCGGCGGCTGGCTGTGCAGGTAAAAAACGCTGCGCCATAAATCCGCGCGGAGCAATTCCACGTCTATCATTTGCCAATAGCCGAGCAGCGCATCCGTTTGAAAGACAAGTCCCGCCTTGTCGTACGCAAGGCGGGAGAGGATGAACGCGCCCCAAACAATCAGCAGACCAATCAGGTTATGCTTTTTCCCGAAAGTCATAAATCCCGTTTTGGATGTTCCACTTTGTGCCGCATGATTCGCACAGCAGATGAGATTGTTTGTCTTGCAGATTTTCACAACCGCACGCGGGGCATTTCAACAGGTCGAGGATGTTTTGCGGCGCGGGGTTTTTCTCCCCGCCGGTTTTGACCGCCTTAAGGAAAACGCTCGGCGTGAGCTGCCACCACGCGCCCGTCGGCTGAAAGAATCCATCCAGCGCGGCGAGGAACTTTGCGGGGAAGAGCCGTTTCAAAATCCCCAGCCGAAAATGCGAGACCGCGAGAGTCTTTTCAATGCGAAAGCCCAGTCCGCCCATCCACTGCTTCACGGCTTTGGGGTGAAAGTCAAAGTTGAGTTTTACAAATTCAACAGGCTCCAGCGTAAACGGATTCCAATTTTGCCTGCCAAGCCAGTAACGCAAAATGGACTTGAGATTTAGTTTGTTCGCAAATTCCAGCACAAACACGGAATCTTTTTGCATCACATTGCGGACTTGTTCCAACGCTTTGGGCGCATCCGCCATGTGATGAAGAGTCCGAATCATCGTTGCGCCGTCAAATAAATGTTCACGAAACGGCAGGCGGTAAATATCGGCGGCGACGTAAATGTATTTGTCCGAAACGCCGAGTCGCTCTTGCGCTTGCGCCAGTTGCGTGGTGGAATAGTCGAGGAGGACGATTCGCTCGAAGCCGGAGTAACGGCTCGTGTTGCGTCCCGCGCCCGCGCCCAGTTCCAGCATCAGCCTGCCATGCGGGGGAAGCAGCCGCTTTATGGCAATCGCTTCGGATAAATCTTCATAAGCGCGCCCGCCTTCATCCCAAAATGTTTTTTGGTAATCCGAGCCTTCGTAGTTGCATACAGGGGGAGTGGTCATTGGTGATTGGAGATTGGAGATTGGAGATTGGTAAATGGTAATTGAATTGCCCGTCAATTACCATTTACCAATTACTATGTACTATCTTCCAATAGCGCGATACTTAAATCCCATTTCCTTCATCGTTTGCGGGTCGTAGATGTTGCGCCCATCAAAAACAACGGGGGATTTAAGCAGGCTTTTCACTTTGGCGAGGTCGAGCTGCTTAAACTCGTTCCATTCGGTCACGACCATCAGCGCGTCGCAGTCTTTCGCCATCTCATACGCATCTTTGAACATTTCCACAGCGGGCAAAATGGGCTTTGCCACTTCCATTGCAACAGGGTCATAACCGCGCACTTTTGCCCCGCGCTTGTTGAGCTCTTCCGCAATGTCAATGGAGGGCGCGTCGCGCATGTCATCGGTATTGGGCTTGAAAGCCAAACCAAGCAAGCCAATCGTTTTGCCCTGCAAACCGCCGAGCATTTCTTCCAGCCGATTCACAACCGCCATGCGTCTTTCGTAATTAACCTTCATCACGCTGTCGAGAATTATCGGGTTGAGACCTTTTTCCTTCGCCATAAACGCCAGCGCTTCCACATCCTTGGGGAAGCACGAACCGCCCCAGCCCAAGCCCGCATCCAAAAAGTGACGACCAATGCGCGCATCATAGCCCATGCCCGCCGCCACTTCCTTCACATCCGCGCCGACCTTTTCGCACAAGTCCGCCAGTTCATTGATGAACGAAATCTTTGTCGCAAGGAAGGCGTTGCTTGCGTATTTAATCATTTCCGCCGTGCGTAAATCGGTAATCACAATCGGCGCGCGCAAAGGCAAATGTAATTGCGCCACTTTGTTTGCCGCGTCCTTATCCATCGAGCCAATCACCGTGCGGTGCGGATTCATAAAATCGCCAATCGCCGAGCCTTCGCGCAAAAATTCGGGGCAGGAAACAACAGAAAACTCCGCGCCGTTTTTCTTCGCGCCGCGCACAATATCCGCCACCCAATCGCCCGTGCCAATCGGCACAGTGGATTTGTTAATGATAATCAGCGGCGCGGTCATATTCTCCGCAATGGATTTTGCGGCTGCAGCGACATACTGCAAATCCGCCGAGCCATCCACGCCGGAGGGCGTGCCAACCGCAATAAACGCATACTCCGCGTCTTTCAACGCTTCCTTGTATGAGGTGGTAAACGTAATGCGCCCCGCGTTGTAATTGCGTTTGACCAGTTCATCCAAGCCGGGCTCGTAAATGGGCATGATGCCTTTTTTTAAATTTTCCACGCGCTGTTCGTTCACATCCAGCGCGGTGACGCGGTTGCCCAAATCGGCAAAACAAGCCGCCGTCACCAATCCGACGTATCCCACGCCGACAACACAAATATTTTTCATGGTGTAGTTCCTTTTCGTTTATAAGACCTGACAGGTTTTCAAAACCTATCAGGTCTGGTTTTCTTCCCATGAGTATAATTCATTCCATGAAAATTCTATTCATTGCGGACGCGCGCTCTCCAATTTCACAAAACTGGATTCGATATTTTGTCCAGCGCGGCGATGAAGTGTATCTCGCTTCCACCTTTCAAGGCGATGTTGGATTTCCGCTATCGGGCTTGGAATTTACCCCCGTCGCATTCAGCGCCGTCAAGCAGAATCCACCCGCAGGCAGGCGCGTTTCTTTCCTACCCGCCGACCTGCGTACCCGCATCCGCCAATTTCTCGGACCCCTCACCATTTCCCGCTCCGCGCAAACATTAAGCGCGTTCATTCAAAAAGTCCAACCCGATATTATTCACGCATTACGAATCCCTTACGAGGGAATGTTAGCCGCCTCTGCAATCTCCAATCACCAATCTCTAGTCGCTTCCATCTGGGGAAACGATTTCACCCTGCATGCGCCCTCCACGCCGTTGATGTCATATTACACCCGCAAGGTGATGCGCTCCATCGCCGCCCTGCACGCCGATTGCAAGCGCGATATTCGTCTGGCGCAAACATGGGGCTTTGATTCAAGCAAGCCAACGTTGGTCACGCCCGGCAGCGGGGGCATCCGCGCGGATGTGTTTTATCCGCCTGCGGCATTGGTCGAAGACCCGGTCATCATCAACCCGCGCGGATTTCGCGCCTACGTCCGCAACGATTCTTTCTTTCGCGCCATTCCGCTGGTGTTAAAGCAAATTCCCAATGCCAAATTTATTTTCGCCTCCATGCAAGGCGAAGCGCAGGCAATCCGCTGGGTGAGAGAATTAAACATCGAACACGCCGTCACGCTCAACCCGCCGGTGACTCACACCCAAATGGCGGAGATGTTCCGCGCCGCGCAAATTGTCGCCTCGCCGAGCATTCACGACGGCACGCCAAATTCGCTTTTGGAGGGAATGGCTTGCGGCTGCTTTCCCGTCGCCGGAGATTTGGACTCCATCCGCGAGTGGATTACGCACGGCGAAAACGGCTTGCTGTTTGATTCATCCAATCCCCAATCCATCGCGGATGCGATTGTGCTTGCCATTAAAAATAAAAACCTGCGGCAAAAAGCGGCAGGTCTTAATGCGGAAATTATCTCCACCCGCGCGGAGTATCAAACCAACATGCAGCGCGTGGAAGAATTCTACAAATTGGTCATTGGTAAATCGTAATTACCAATCACTAATTACTAATTACCAATTCCCCTACTCTCCCCTCGGCGCTTTCAACGTCTCCAAGCGGTTTCGCAATTCAATCCTGCGGGAATCCGCCGCGCTGCGCACTTCGTTCAAAAATCCCTGCCCGCGCTCGCGGATTTGGCTGCGTAACTCTTCGCCCGATTCGGGCGCCATCAGCAGGGCAATCGTCGAACCGACCAGCGAACCAACGCACACCCCAATTAAAAAGCCAAACATTCTACGCATGGTGAAATCTCCTTCACTGAAAATCGTGATAGTTTTTGATATGTCGCTTGAATAAAATAATTATACTGCTATTTTGCAGAGCCAGTTTATTTTTCGTCAAAATCGTAGTACACTTTACATGCGCGTATCTGCTTTGCATGAACGCGACAAAAAAACCAAATTTCCATTTTACCCAAAGCGCAAACATGGGGCGGCGCTGCGGACTCTACCTTAATCGGAGGGTACCATGTCAACCACTGCAATCTCTACAAGCACGTCAAACCGTAAAAAGGTGACGACGCTCACGTTCCATCAAAAGAAGGAACGCGGCGAACCGATTACCATGCTCACCGCTTATGATTACCCCACCGCGCTGGCGATGGACAAAGCGGGCATTGACGCCATCCTCGTCGGCGATTCGCTGGCGATGGTGGTGCTGGGCTACGAAACCACGCTGCCCGTCACAATGGACGAAATGCTTCACCACGCGCGCGCCGTTGCGCGGGGAGCCAAGTCCGCGCTGCTGATTGGCGATATGCCGTTTATGTCCTACCAAACCTCCGTTGAAAAGGCGGTGGAAAACGCGGGACGATTCCTTCAACAAGGCGGAATGGACGCGGTGAAACTGGAAGGCGGGCGCGAGCGCGCGGACGCGGTAAAAGCCATCGTCGGGGCGGGCATTCCCGTCATGGCGCATATTGGACTCACCCCGCAGTCCATTCACCAACTGGGCGGATTCCGCGCGCAGGGAAAAACTGCAAGCGCGGCGCAGCGCCTGCTTGAAGATGCAAAAATCCTCGAAGACGCGGGCGCGTTCAGCATCGTGTTGGAGGCTGTCCCCGCGCGGCTGGCGGAATTTATCTCCAAACACATTTCCATTCCCACCATTGGCATTGGCGCGGGCGCAGGCTGCGACGGGCAAGTCCTCGTTACACATGATTTGCTTGGATTGTTTGACCGCTTCACGCCAAAGTTTGTCAAGAAATATGCAAACTTCCACGAAACGATGAACAAAGCCTTTGCCGATTACATCGAAGACGTGGAGACCAAAAAATTCCCCGCTGTGGAACACACCGTTGAAATGAGCGATGAGGAATGGGCGGAATTCTTAAGAATCTCCAATCTCTAATCTCCAATCTCCAATCTCTAACATATTGGAGATTGGTAATTGGTAATTGGAGATTGGTAAATGGTAAATGGAGATTGAAATGAGCGAAATTTTACTCGTAGGCACAGGCGCGCTGGCGACTTTGTTCGCGGCGCGGTTAAGCGAAGCAGGTCACAGCGTTTCCATGCTGGGGACGTGGAAGCAAGGCTTGAAAGCGTTGCAGGAAAACGGCGCGCGCATTGTGGATGAAAACGGAAACGAGCGCGCCTACAAAGTTTACGCCACCGATAACCCCGAAGAAGTGACCCCCGCCAAATACGCGCTGGTGCTGGTCAAGTCTTGGCAGACGGGGCGCGCAGCCGGTCAGTTGAAATCCGCGCTGGCGCCGGACGGCTTGGCAGTTACATTGCAAAACGGGCTGGGCAACCGCGAAAAACTCGCGCGTGATTTGGGCGAATCCCGCGTGGCGCTGGGCGTGACGACAACGGGCGCAACCTTGCTCGCGCCGGGCGTGGTCAAGTGCGGCGGGGAAGGCGTGCTTTCCATTGAGCGCAATCACCAACTCAGCCAGCTTGAATCCGCGCTGCGCGATTCAAAATTTAATTTGCAAGTGGTGGATGACGCGCAATCTTTAATTTGGGGCAAGCTGGTCATCAACGCGGCAATTAATCCGCTCACGGCATTGCTGCGCGTGACAAACGGCGAACTGCTTGCCAGACCGATTGCGCGGAAGATGATGGCGGCGCTGGCGGAAGAAGCCGCACATGTCGCTTCGGCGGAGCGGGTCAGCCTGCCATTCAGCAACCCGGTCCGCGCGGCGGAAGATGTCGCGCGGCGCACGGCGGCGAATCTTTCCTCCATGTATCAGGATGTGCGGCGCGGAGCTCCCACCGAAATTGACGCCATCAGCGGCGCAGTCACGCAGCGCGGCGAAATGCACGGCATTGATACGCCGTATAACCGCGCGTGCTGGCGGCTGGTTCACGCGGCGGTGGGTCACGCATAAAGCATGAGACTTGCCTCACTACTCGCGGAATTTATCGCATGGTAAGATAAACAAAAATTTTTTGGAGGCTTTCATGCGAAAGTGGTTTTTGATTTTTATGGCGGCGGCGCTTTTGGCGTTTCCGTCTTTTGTCTTTGCGCAATCGAGTTTAACCTTTACAAATGTGGCGGTTCAATTATGGCCCGAATATGACCAGCCCAGTATGCTGGTGATTGTGGATTATTCCGTGCCGGAGGGGACGCCCCTGCCGTTGGATGTGACCTTCCGCATTCCGCAGGACGCGAACTTAATCGCCGTGGCAGTCTATGGCGCGGATGGCAGCCTGCTCACCGCCCAGAGCAAAGATTTGCGTACGGAAGGGGAGTGGCAATATTTTACAACCGTGTTGGATGCGCCTCACGCGCGTTTTGAATATTATCAGCCCATTACGTTCAACGGCAATCAGCGTTTGTTTTCCTTCCTGTGGGATAACGCCTACGCGGTGGATGCGTTTACCGTCAGCGTGCTGGAGCCGTTGGATGTGACCTCGCTTGCCGCCACGCCAAAACTTGCTTTGCAATCGCAGCAGCAGGGGTTGACAGTGCATGGCGCGCCGCCCGTCAAGCTTGCCGCCAATCAACAGTTTGTGTTGAATTTGGAATATGTAAAAACAACCAATACGCTGGTGGCGTCTTCCCCATCGGCGCAGTCGGTGCAGCCCGTTGAACCGTTGGATGAGACGATTTCCGGGCGTGTTTCTTTAAGCAATTCGCTGCCTTACATCATCGGCGGGCTGGGATTGGTGATGGTCGTCGGCGGCGTGTTGTATTATCTGCAATCGGGCAAAACCGCCGCCAAAAAACCGCGCGCGCACAAACGCGCGGATTCTTCGGACAGCGCGGGCGGCGACGTATATTGTTCGCAGTGCGGCACGCGCGCGCGCAGCGGCGACCGTTTTTGCCGCACATGCGGCTCGCGGTTAAGAAAACCGGAAGAGTAAAAAACAAAGACAGCATAAGAACCAAGCAACCCCTGCTTGACGTTGATTAACAGCGGATGGTAATATAAATTCATGTATTTAAGAGGAAGTAAATGGAGCATGAACCGGCGGCGCAGCAAGCCGAACTGGTTTCGTATTATTTTGTTAAGTTTGCTGGTGCTTGGCGCGGCGTATGTCAACCGGTTTGTCGTTGCCACCCAGCCATCCCCGTTTGAAAATACCCCAACGCCCACCATCGCGCCCGAAGCGTTCATCACCGAGGCGGAGCAGGCATTCCAGCAGGGCAAGCTTGCCCAATCCATTGAAGCATATAAAAAGGCGATTGTTTCACGCCCCAACGACCCCGCAGTGTATATTGCGCTGGCGCGGGTGCAAGTGTTTGCCGGGCGGTATGAAGACGCGCAAACCAGCGCGGAAGATGCGCTGCTGCTCAACCCCAATAATTCAATGGCGCACGCCGTCCGCGCTTGGGCATTGGATTTTCAGGGAAATTATCTCGAAGCCGAAGCCAGCATCAAACGCGCTTTGGAACTTGACCCAAACAACGCGCTCGCCCACGCATATTACGTCGAAATTCTTGTGGATTCCTATTACAGCGGCGCGGGACTTTTCGGCGGCATGGAAAAAGCCATCGAAGAATCCAATGTAGCGGTGGCGCTCGCGCCCGACTTGCTTGAAACCCGCCGCGCGCGCGGATACTTGCTTGAAGCCACAGGCAACTACGAAGAAGCCATCCGCGAATATGAAACCGCCGTTTCGATGAATCCCAACATCGCGGATTTACACCTCTCCCTCGGCCGCAACTACCGCATCCTCGGCATTTACGACAAGGCAGTCGAAGCCTTCACCCGCGCCAACGCCCTAAACCCCGAAGACCCAACGCCCGACCTGCTCATGTCGCGCACATACGCCACCATCGGCGAATACGCCAAAGCCATGCAATATGCCGAATCCGCTGTGACGGATAACCCAACCGACCCCGCATTGCGCGGCAATTTGGGCGTGATGTACTACCGCAACTTATACTGGCCCGAAGCCGTCGCCGAGCTGGGCTATGTTGTCAACGGCGGATTTACCGAAGAAGGCGAACAAATCGAAGCCATCAGCCTCGTGCCGGATGCGCGCGTTGCTGAATATTACTTCACCTATGGGCTGGCGCTTTCCCGCTTGAATCAATGCGGCGAAGCGCTGCGCATTGCCCGCCTGCTGCTCGAGCGCGTCCCTGCGGATGAGCTGGCGGTCGGCAACGCGAATGAAATCATCACGCGCTGCCAGCAAAATTTGAAACAGACGCCAACCCCGCTGCCCGACCTGCCGACTGAAACGCCATCCCCATGAACATTTATCAAAGACGCTCGCTTTTTCGCCGCCGCGAAGAGCCAAACATTTACCGCTTATTCCTGATTGTTATTTTGATTCTTGGCGGCATCTGGCTGATTCGCTCGCTCACCAGCGGCGACATCAAACCTTTATTTTTGCCCACGCCCACGCCCACGCGGGTGGCTGCCTCCTATGCGCTGGAAGGCGACGCGCTTTTCATTGCAGGCAAATTGGAAGATTCGCCCGACGCAATCGGAGCCATCTCCGCCTATCGCAAAGCGGTGGAAATTGACCCAAACAACCCCGAAGTGCTGGCAAAACTTGCGCGCATTCAAACCTATTCCTCCGCCATGCTGGTTCGCACGGAGGATATCCGCCAAAGACTTTCCGAAGCGTTGGACTCAATCAACCGCGCGGTGGAACTTGCCCCCGATAGCAGCGACGCGCATGGCATCCGCGCCTTTGTGCTGAATTGGAACGCCAACCCCGCCCTCATCACCGACGAACGCGAAATTCAGCGGCTGCTCACCGAAGCGGAGCAGGAAGCCGTCCGCGCTTTACAGCTCGATAACACCAACACGCTCGCCCTCGCCTTTTACGCCGAAGTGCTGGTGGACCGCCAAAAATGGACGCAGGCGCAGCAATACATTGAACAAGCCTTGCAGCGCGACCCATCCTTGATGGATGTTCACCGCGTTCACGCCTACGTTTTAGAATCGCTCGGCGATTACGCGGGCGCAATCGAAGCCTATGACCGCGCCATTGCCATCACCCCAAACCTCACCTTTCTCTACTTGCGCGCAGGCGCAAACTATCGCCGTTTAGGCTTCGGCTCAATGGAACGCGACCCCACGCAAGACCCAACTGAAAATCCGCTTTTTTTGCAATCGCTCGAATACTTTGCAAAGACCGCCGAAATCAATGAACAGCTCGGCGTGCAGGACCCCGTTCCATATCTCTCCATTGCGCGCACTTATTCCCAAATGGGGCAATTCTTCATTGCCATTCGCAACGTGCAAAAAACCATCGAATTCCAGCCCGATAACCCGGTCTTTTACGGCGAGCTCGGCGTGCTGTATCACAAAAACCGCAACTACGAAACCGGCATTCTGGCGTTGAAATGCGCCGTGCGCGGATGCACCGCCGAAGAATCATGCGACGGGCGCGGCGGTTGCGGACCGAACGACACCCCCGCCGAAGTAAAAGGGCTGCCGCTCACTTCCGCTACAATTTACTATTACGATATTTACGCCTCCGAACTCGCGGCGCTCAGCACCCCCAAAGTGAATTACTGCCCCGAAGCGCTCGAAATCGCCCAGATGATAGAAGACTCGGAATACGATAACGACCCCAACATCGCCGCGGATATTGTCGTCGTGCGGAACATTTGCTCGTTTTCAACCGGCATCACCCCCCAGCCGGCTGCGGAACAACCCGCCGAAACAGGGATGCAAGAAACGCCAACGGCTGTTCCGTAGCCTTTCTGTCAGAGTTTTGTAAGAAATTTTGCATTTCCCTTGACTTTGCCATTTTAAGTGGGTAAGATAGCGTTTAGCGCTCTAAAGTTTTGAGTGCTAAATTTGAGCTTATTTCAAATAAAAAAATTAAAAAATCTTTAATGAGGAGTACAAGTATGGCAAAAGTATCTTTCAAACCCTTGGGCGCGCGCGTTTTAATCGAACCCGTCGAACAGGAAGAAGTGACTGCGGGCGGAATTGTTCTGCCTGAAACCGCAAAGGAAAAACCCCAGCAGGGTAAAGTGCTTGCGGCTGGACCTGGCGACCGCAACGATAAAGGCGAGCGCATCGCCATGGATGTCAAGGTCGGCGATGTTGTGCTCTTTGCGAAATATTCCGGCACCGAAGTCAAAATAGACGGCAAGAAACTGCTCATCCTGCGCGAGAGCGATATTCTCGGTATTGTCGGTTAATTCAAAAAATAAAACAAGAAGGTGATTAAACTATGGCTGCTAAACAAATTGTCTTTTCCGAAGAAGCCCGCCGTAAACTGAAAAACGGCATGAACGTGGTTGCAAACGCTGTTTCCGCAACCCTTGGTCCGAAGGGCCGCAACGTTGCAGTGGACCGCAAGTTCGGCTCCCCCACCATTACGCATGACGGCGTTTCCGTTGCAAAAGAAATTGAACTCGAAGACCCGTTTGAAAACATGGGCGCGCAGCTCCTCAAAGAAGCCGCGCAAAAGACCAACGACATCGCCGGTGACGGCACCACCACCTCCACCGTGCTGGCTCACGCCATCGTGAACGAAGGCTTGAAGGCGTTGGAAGCCGGTTACAACCCCATGCTCCTCAAGCGCGGCATTGAACTCGCCACCGAAACCATCGTGGCGGAACTGAAAAAGAACTCCACCAAAATTGACACCCGCGAAGAAATTGCCTCCGTTGCCACCAACTCCGCCGCCGATTCTGAAATCGGCAACCTGATTGCGGACGTGATGGACAAGGTTGGCAAAGACGGCGTCATCACTGTGGAAGAATCCAAATCGCTGCAATTTGAAACCGAATTTGTCGAAGGCATGCAGTTCGACCGCGGCTACATCTCGCCGTACTTCATCACCAACGGCGACCAGATGGAAGCTCAAATCAACGACCCCTATTTGTTGATTTACGACAAGAAAATTTCCGCCGCGCAGGATATTGTCCCCCTGCTTGAAAAACTCGTTCAGCTCGGCAAACGCGACCTGGTCATCATTGCCGAAGACGTGGACGGCGAAGCGCTTGCCACCCTCATCCTCAACAAAATTCGCGGCATGTTGAATGTCGTCGCCATCAAAGCCCCCGGCTTCGGCGACCGCCGCAAAGCCATGCTGCAAGACATCGCCATCCTCACCGGCGGGCAGGTCATCTCCGAAGAAACGGGCCGCAAACTTGAATCCGCCACCGTGCAGGATTTGGGACGCGCTGAAAAAGTTGTCGCCGACAAGGAAAACACCACCATCGTTGGCGGCAAAGGCAAGAAAGGCGATATTGACGCGCGCATTAAAGAAATTCGTATTGAGATTGAAAAATCCACCAGCGATTATGACCGCGAAAAACTGCAGGAACGCCTTGCCAAGTTAAGCGGCGGCGTCGCCATCATCCGCGTGGGCGCAGCCACCGAAACCGAAATGAAGGAAAAGAAACACCGCGTTGAAGACGCCCTCTCCGCCGCGCGCGCCGCAGTGGAAGAAGGCATCGTCCCCGGCGGTGAAATCTCCCTCATCAACGCCGCGACGAAGCTGGACAAGCTCGCCAAGCAGCACGCCGATGACGACAACGAAGAAATCAAGGTCGGCATCAACATCGTCAAGAAGGCGCTGGAAGCCCCCATTCGCAAGCTCGCCGCCAATGCCGGACAAGACGGCTCCGTCATCATTGACACCGTCCGCCGCACTGCCGCCGAGAAGAAGAATGTCAACATCGGCTACAACGTGCTGACCGGCGAATACACCGACATGATTAAAGCCGGTGTGATTGACCCCGTAAAGGTTGTGCGCGGCGCGCTCGAAAACGCCGCCTCCATCGCCGCGATGATACTCACCACGGATGTGCTTATCACCGACATTCCTGAAAAGGAAAAAGCCGCGCCCGCCATGCCCCCCGGTGGTATGGATTACTAAACCGCTCTTTCAAAACCTCCGAGTTTGCGATGAACTCGGAGGTTTTTCATCATAAGAGATTGGTATAATCGCGCCGATGTTTTACAAATTCAAAGGTTTTCAGACATTCTCCGGGATTCTTACCCTTGTGTTGTGGATTGGCTTAAGCGCGTGCGCCGCGCCTGCCGAAACATTCACCCCCGCGCCAGAAATTCCCACATTTACCCCGCCTCCGCCCACGCCCACCCCGCCGCCGTCCGTTGCAATGGTGAACGGCGACTACATCACCATTGAAGAATTTCAAGCCGAATTAAAACGATATCAATCCGCGCAGGCTGCGCTTGGCTTAACCGTTTCGGAAGAGGATGCGAATCGCATTGTGTTGGAGGATATGATAGCCCAAGTCCTG
>DAOTZP010000288.1:0-3207 GCA_034434265.1 Anaerolineales bacterium
GAAGCGTGGGCGCGGCGCTTGTCTGACTGGCGGTTGGAGTGGCGGTATCCAGCGGAGTCGGCGTGGGGCTTTTGTACCCTATCAGAGTGGGGGTGAGCGTAAAAGTTGGCGTAGGTTTGGTTGGAATGGGCGTTTCGCTGGGGGTGGGAACAACCTCGCGCGTTGGAGTCTGAGTTGGAGCGGGAACAGGCGCAAAAGGAATTTGATTCAACGAGCAGGCGGAAAGCAATATCAAGACCGGAATGGATAAAATCTTTTTCATCATTGGCTATTAATCTCCATATCCGCATGGCGGGGTTAGGCACATGCAGGGTTCAAGTTTTATGGTATCAGCGTAGATGTGCGTGCGCCCCAATTCAATGCCGTATGCGCCGGTAGCCACCAGCTGATACCAAACCCATCCGCGCCGGAATTTTTCATGCCCTTCAATTGAATTCGCGGAAAACGTCTGCGACCATATTCCAGTATCTCCCAGCGGCTCAAGCGCTATGCCTTTATTCCAATCTGTAAAAATTTCGGCTTTCAAATGCCGCAAACGGATAAATAACACCACGCTGTACACATCGTCCGGCTCGGAGACTTCGACAGTGAATGTGATTTTATTGGAACGGCAAATGCCCCAATAAATATTCGTGGGGGAAACTTCAACAGATTCAAATCCTTCACCGGGGGAAGAAGGGGTGATGGTTGGCAAAAGCGCTCCCCCGAAGCCGCCGATGGGCGTTGGAAAATCAAAGACAAACGAGGGCGGCGTTGGCGTGGCGTTCCAGTCAATGGTTGGGATTTTGACGATGGTGGGCGAAGGCGTGACCGTTAAAGTTTGCGTTGGGGTGGGCGTATCGGCGCTGGTTGGCGTGGAAGAAGGCGCGCGGGTTGCCGTTGGCGCGGCGGGCGCGGCGCAAGCTTGCAACAGAAAAAACAAAACAAATAAAGCCGGAAAAAAGTTACGCATAAGTTCCTTTATAATCCATCTGCAAGGTCTATTTTACAACAACATGAATACATCCAAACAAACAAGGATTTTTTCTTCGTGAGCAAACAAAATTGGGATGTCATCGTCATTGGCGGGGGACCTGCGGGTTTTTTTGCCGCCATTCGCTGCGCGGAGTTAAATTCGACTTTGCGCGTTTTAATTCTTGAAAAAGCCAATCAGCCGCTTGGCAAGGTTTTAATTTCAGGCGGGGGACGATGCAATGTGACACACGCCTGTTTTGACCCGGCGGAATTGATTCAATTTTATCCGCGCGGGGCAAACGAACTGCGTGGGGCGTTTGCCCAATTTCAACCGCGCGATACCGTTCAATGGTTTGAATCGCGCGGGGTGAGATTGAAGAAGGAAGCGGACGGGCGCATGTTCCCGGTGACTGATTCCTCGAGGACGATTGCGGAATGCTTAATCGGCGCGGCGAAAAAACTCGGGGTGGAGATTCGGCTCGGCGCGGGCGTTTCAGGCGTGGAGAAGAATCCGCAAGGCGGATTCAACCTGACCGTAAGAGAATCCCGCGCGGATGTTCTTCTTCATGCAAAAAAAATTTTGTTTGCCACCGGAGGAGATTCCGCTTCGCGCAGGTTAATTCATTCGCTGGGACATGACATCATTCCACCTGTTCCTTCGTTGTTTACGTTTAACGTAAAAGACAAACGGATTGAGGGGCTGGCTGGAATTTCGGTGGAACAGGCAACATTGGAAATGGAAACGGTAATAACGCGCGGCGCGCTGCTGATTACGCATTGGGGGCTGAGCGGTCCTGCGGCGCTGAAATGTTCGGCATGGGGCGCAAGGATTTTGGCGGAAAAAAATTACCGCGCCCCTTTGAAAATAAACTGGCTGAATGACTTTTCGTTTGACAAAACATTGGAGGTTTTAACGCGCCATAAAGCATGGAAGGAAAACGCGCGCAAAAAGGTGTCGAGCGGTTCCGTCTTTTCCCAAATTCCTTTAAGGTTGTGGAAGCAGTTAACCGCATTTGCAGGCGAAAAAAATTGGGCGGATGTATCCAAAGCAGAGTTGCGTCAGATGGCGCGCGAGTTATCCGCCGGTGAGTTTATGATTGCCGGGAAGGGACAATTCAAAGACGAGTTTGTCACCTGCGGCGGCGTGAATTTACGCGAGGTGGATTTCAAAACCATGCAAAGCCGCGTGACCGAAAATTTGTTTTTTGCGGGAGAAGTGTTGGATATTGACGGCGTGACAGGCGGGTTTAACTTTCAATCGGCATGGACAACAGGCTGGCTTGCAGGCGGCGGGTTAAGCCGCGAACAGGGGCGGTGATGGCATTGTGGAAATAAAGCCGTAACGAAAATTCGGGAAAAATGTCATGGACGTGATGATATTTATTACTGGAATCTCGTCCATACAATTGTTAAGATAAAAGAGATGATTGATATTTTTCCCGACATCCCGCTATTTTCAGGGTTGGAAGCCGCGCAAATTGAATTGCTAAAACCACTGTTTGAGCAGGTGGTATTTCAACCGGGCGAAACCATCATAAAGCAGGGAGACCCCGCCGATTATTTATACTTTATCGTGCGCGGGAACGCCGCCATACACTACAAGCCTTACGATGGACCTTCGATGATTCTTTCGCATTTACGGGTCAGTGATGTCTTTGGATGGTCTGCAATCATCGGAAATGAGCGGTACACCTCAAGCATTGTCAGTGAAACAAATATGTTCACCGTGCGCGCTTTGGGCAAGGACTTGATTCATCTGGCAAAGACATATCCGCGTGTTGGAAAAATCATCATGGAACGGCTGGCGCAGTCTGTTTCGCCGCGCTGGCATCACAACCGCCAGCGCGCGAAGAGAATCAAACATCCATCTTAATTTGAAAGCAGGAGGCAAATATGACTTCCACTGCAAATCAAGAAATTCAATTGCGCGGATTGATTGAAAAAATCAGCGCTTATGTCGAACAATTTCATGGCGGCAGCGTGGAATTTGTTTCGTTTGACGGAGAAACAGTCAAAGTAAGGTTGGGAGGCGCGTGCGCGGACTGTCCTTTACAGCCTTCCACGTTGCACGGCTGGGTGGAGGGAACGGTACATCAATTCTTCCCCGAAGTTAAGGTTATAGAGGAAAAATAAAAGACGCGCTTTTTTGGGGATAACCGGCAAATCGCCCCCGCAAAATTTCTGCGGGGGCGTTATTTTTTACCGGCTTGAAAAATAACGATACAACAAGAAGACGCCGCCCGCCATCAAGAT
>DAOTZP010000289.1:0-2909 GCA_034434265.1 Anaerolineales bacterium
TGTGCAGGAGCCAAGCGGGTAAAAGCCTTCATCCACGCTGTAATTGAATTTGCTCAATTTAATGTAATGGCGCACAACGTCCACTTCCGCAAGTTCGGGCAGCGGAAGGTCTTCGCGCAGCAGGCTTTTATCGGGCAGGGCGGTGAAAGGCACATCCGGATTGGGCATGGTAACGCCAACGCGCCCCGGTGAGGAGAGCTCAAAAATGGTGGGTTCGACAATGGTTGCCATGATTACATCTCCTTCAACGCTTCAACCAGCGTGTCAATCTCTTCCTTGCTGTTCATTTCGGTTACAGCGACGAGGATGTGATTTGCCAGCGAGGGGTAATCTTTTCCAAGGTCATAGCCGCCGAGAATGCCGTTATCCAGCAGGTATTGATTCACTTCTCCGGCGGGTTTGGGGCAGCACAACACAAACTCGTGGAAGAACGGTTCGGGGAAGCACAAGCCGAAGCCGTCAATTTTGCTTAGCTCGCTTGCGGCGTAATGCGCTTTTTGGTAGCACAAATTTGCAACTTGCTGCAAGCCGGTCTTGCCCAGTGTGGACATATAAACCGAAGCCGCCAGCGCGAGCAAGCCTTGATTGGTGCAGATGTTCGAGGTGGCGCGCTCGCGTTTGATGTGCTGTTCGCGCGCGGTGAGAGTCAAAACATACGAGCGCTGCCCGCGGGCGTCCACCGTTTCGCCAACCAAACGTCCCGCCATTTTGTGAACGTAGGCTTTTTTGGTGGTGAAGAATCCAAGATACGGTCCGCCGTACCAAAGCGGAATGCCAAACGGCTGCGCTTCGCCCACTACAATATCCGCGCCCATTGAGGCGGGGGTTTTGAGCATGAGCAGCGCGGTGGGGTTTGCCACCACGCAAACCAGCGCGCCTTTTGCGTGCGCGTCTTCAATTAACTTGGTGTAGTCATAAATGCGTCCGAAGAAATCGGGATACTGCACAACGACGAGCATGGTGTTTTCGTCCACCAAATTCATCAACGCTTCGGGACCTGCTTCAAGGTCGGCATTGGGGTCGTCGCCCGCTTCTTCGATTCCCATGCCTTGCGAGTAGGTGCGGATGACCGCGCGGTACTGCGGATTAACCGTCGGCGACATGACGACTTTTTTGCGTTTGCCGCGAAACTGGGCATAAGCAAGATTGACCGCCTCCGCAGTTGCGGTCGCGCCGTCGTAATGGGACGCGTTGGAAACTTCCATGCCGGTCAGGCTGCTCATCAGCGATTGATATTCAAAAATCGCTTGCAGCGTGCCTTGCGAAATTTCCGGCTGGTAGGGGGTGTATGCGGTGTAAAACTCGCCGCGCCGCAAAATGTGGTCCACAACGGCGGGGACGTAATGGTTATATGCGCCCGCGCCGAGAAACGAGATAAGATGTTCGCGCACGTTTTCGTTGCTGGATGCCAAATCCGCAAGATGGGCGGCGGCTTCCATCTCGGTCAGCGCGGGGGGAAGATTCAATTTGGGGAAGCGGTGCTTGGCTGGCACGGCGTCGAACAGCGCGTCAAGCGAGTCCACGCCGATGGTTTTTAGCATCGCATCCCGTTCTTTGGGAGAGATAGGGATATATGTCATTTCAACTCCAATTGGAGATTGGTCACTTAATCACCAATCACCAATCACTAATGAGCTCTCTCTTCACAGTACTTCTCGTATGCGGATGAGTCCATCGCTTCGCTGCTTGCTTCGCCGCCTTCAATCTTAATCATCCAGCCTTCGCCAAAGGGGTCGCTGTTGAGCGTTTCGGGCTTGTCGGCTAATCCTTTATTCACAGCGGTGACTTTGCCTGCCGCGGGCGCGTAAATTTCTGCAGACGCTTTGACCGATTCGACGGACGCGATTGGTTTGCCAACGGTTACTTCTTCACCTTCTTCAACGAGGATTTCAACGAAGACGATGTCGGAAAGTTGGTTTTGGGCGTAGTCGGTAATGCCTGCGGCGCCGGTGGCGGGGTCGAACCATTCATCGGACTTGGTGTATTTGAGATTGTCAGGGGTTTTCATTTTTTGTCTCCTATAAGAAATTAAATTTTTGGCGAATCAAAAAAGGACGCACGATTCGATAATCATGCGTCCTCTGTAATGGAACCTGAGAGATTCGTTTAGAGATTAGATACTGGAGATTAGAGATTAGAGATTAGTTATCGAGCGATTTCACTATTCTCTATTCATCCATTCTCTATTCATCTCATCTAAACTTACACCGTCGGTATCCCTTGCGGGATTTTCCAGAGGGGAAACGCGCGCAGGGTCCTTTTGCCTGAGAGATTCACCCGACCTCGCCTGTTATCGGGTTTGCACCTTCGGCGCTCTTGGTTCCGGCGCGTTATTTTGCAACCATGACCGCCAAGAGTCTCTTCCCTGCCGCGTGTTGAATTGTTGCGATTCTAAATTTGAAGGGAGAGAGAGTCAAGTGTAAAAGGTCATCAATTCTGTTTTTATGCCGCTTTGCGATTGCGCTTGGGTTTTGCGGGGCTGTCCTCCGTTTCCGCTTCCACTGCTTCCACATCCACCACAGGCGCGGGGTCAGGTTCGGGGGTGGGGGAAGGCGCGGGAGGGATGATTTGCGCGTTGTTTATTTTTTCAAAGTAGGTTTTTACAGCCATATCGTTGAAGAAAATTAAATTCAATATGCCCACAACCATCGAAAAAAGGTTGCCGTACATAAAAGTTGTAATTTGAAAAATGGCAAGCGGCTGCGAAGGTTGAACCGGCTGCGGCTGCGAGCTTAACATCTTTGCCGCGTAAATGATTTCAAATATGCCGAGTATGGTGGGCAGAATGGTAATGGGCAGGCAAACCACGCCAACAATTGTCCCCAGCGCGGTGGCGGAGCCAATAAATCCCCAAAACAGGTTGACAATGCCGCTCAACAAGGTCGTGATGGCAATCACATTAAATAGTG
>DAOTZP010000290.1:0-10253 GCA_034434265.1 Anaerolineales bacterium
AAATCCGCGCATTTTTTCAGAAACGGCTTTGACCAATGAAATCATGGTGTTTTGCAGCGCGTCCCGCCGTTTTTTCTTTTCAGGCAACTTAAAAGACGCAAGAAAATCTTTTTCGTAGGGATGCAAATTTTCGGGCAGCGGCTCGTTGATTTGCAACTCAAGCGGATTGCGCGATTTGACCTCCGCCGCGCCCTTTTTGATGACCCCGAACAATATCATCGTCATCACTTTGTCGAGCGGCTGTTCCAGCAATATCGCCGATTCAACCGCAGTTAAACCGCGTTTGATTCCGTGACCTTCAATGGTCACTTTGGGCGGCAGGTATTTCATCTTGCGGCGGTTTTGTTGAATGGCGGTTGTCAGCGGCGCAAAGATGAACGAGAAAAAGAAAACGCAGCCAAAGACCGCAAACAGAATCCAATCTTCGATTGAAGAATCGCCGGAATAAACGGGCTCCACCACAATACTTTCGGGGGGAACGTAACTGCGCGGGAAGGATGCGCCGAATTGATAATACTCCGCCATGCTGGCATTTTTCGCGTTCCACGAGTAAACAATGCGGTTTGCTTCGTCGTAGTAGGAAACCGGCTCGGAGGGGAAACCCGCAGGGGCTGCATGCCAGCGCGGTTCACTTTCCGCCATGTTGGGCGGCAAATAAAAAGTGACCGTGATTTCGGTTGTGCCTTTAATATATTGCGAGCCGAAATATGTCGGCGCAAAAACGGCGCTGGCGTAATTTTCATCATTATCGTCGGGGTAAAGCACGTCGGTAATTTTGCCAACGAAAACGCGCACCGTTCCGCTTTCACCGGCGGGGATGGCTTGGTCGCCCATGACCACAGCAAAGCCGGAGCCGTTTCCCATATAGTCGCTGGTTGAAACAGAAACCGGCTCGCCGTTCACTTCCGCGCTGACGGAGCTGATATAAAAGTTGAAGTTGGGCATCCCCACATCCACAAAATCAATGGGGTGCGCGCCGGGCTGGTTGTTGAATACCCAAACGTACTCCAAACTCATTGTGCCGTCTGAATTCCAATAAACGCGCACATCCTGTTTTGCGACTTCAAAATAATAATCGGCAGCCTGCGCGAGCGCGTTGCTCACGCCCGCAAACGCGACAAGCAAAATCAATATTGGAATGAGAAGTTTTTTAAGCATTCAAACCTCGCAGCCTTACAATCTTTTACCACTTCGGTTCTTCGGTCAGTTGATATGTTGTTCCGCAAAACGGGCATTCCACCGTCGGCGCGCCCGCAATCATTTTGACGTTATCGGCTTTGAGCGAACCGCCGCAACTTCGGCATTTCATCTCCTCTATTTTGGTCTGCGCGGGCAAATCCACTTTATAGGTGATGTTGTGAACGGGCGCGGCTTCGTTCCCCTTCATTTTTGCCGCCCACACCGCCAACGCAATGCCGCCGCCGAGAAATAACGCGCCGACACACGAAAAACCGATGCCGAAGTTAAGCCATGAGGAATCGCCTTGCGCGGACGTGGAGCCGATAATGTTCAGCACGCCATACCCAAACAGGCACAGCCCAATCAACAATAAAACTCCTCCGCCAATGTATAGTACGGTTTTGCTGCCCATAAACAAAAAACTCCTTTTGGTGAATATGCAAAGTGTAGCATTTCTGTCCGATTAATGCATGTGACTTTTGTCTTGAAATTTTCCTGTTTTGAAAATATCCCACCAAAGTACCAGGAACTTATTTTGATTTGTTTTCGTCTGGTTGCGTGAAATGGAATTTTTGCAAATAAAGAGGAAAGAATGAAAACATCGAACAATCTCCTTGTGATTATCTTTGGATTGGTGGCGGTTGGAATGCTCGCGCTGATTCCGCTGGGCGTGTTTGCCATGTCCATGCTGACTGCGCCCGCCCCCCAGCCTGTGGATACGCAAGCCACCGTGCAGGCGATTATGACCCAGAACGCAATTCAGATGACGCTCAACGCGCCGACTCCCATCCCGCCGACTCAGGTGGTCGTGCAGGCAACGAATACCCCCGCGCCGATTCTCACGGTCAACCCGCCTACGGCAACCCCGCTCTCATACTGTGATTGGGTTGCATTCATCAAAGATGTGACCATCCCCGATGGCACAATCACCGCGCCAAACGAGCCAATCTCCAAAACGTGGCGCTTAAAAAATCGCGGCACATGCACATGGACTTCAGACTATATGCTGGTGTTTAGCGGCGGAACAAAAATGGGAGATACCACAGCCGTGCGGCTGCCCGGCAATGTGCTGCCCGGTCAAACCGTGGATGTGACCGTAATGCTCACGCCCCCTTCCAGCGACGGTGAATACACCAGTTATTGGATGCTCCGCAACCCATCCGGCGCGCTGTTTGGAACAGGCGAAAAAGCGAACACGCCGTTTTATGTGAATGTTAAAGTGCGAAAGCCCGAACCCCAGCTTCAACATGGCACAGTTGGCGGCAACCTGTGTTACCCCAGCGAATTCAACCCACCGATGACGTTGTATTTTGAGAATTTGGCAACGGCGGAAAGAATTCAGTTTTCAATCGGCGAAAATGAAAATGTGTACAGTGTGCTTCTTCCTGCCGGAAAATACTATGTTTGGGCATGGGCGCCAAATTACAATCTGGAAGGCGCTTACACCTATGAAAATGGAATCATGAAGCCTTTCCTTGTCGAAGGCGGAATGACCACCCCGTTCATTAACTTGTGCAATTGGAGTCCATACCCCCATTCGCGGGCGGAATGAACAAAAAGAGATGAGTCAAACGACTCATCTCTTTTTGTTTTAAGAAAGTGATATGGGAGCGCCTAACTTTGCGGGCTTTGGATGAAAAAGACCTGACGGGTTTCCGCAGAACCATCATCAACCAGAATCCGAAGCGACTCGCAGCACAATAAAACCCGTTCGGTGATATTTTTCCATGCAGACTTGGCATGAAAGCAAGTACAATTAACCCACCTCACAAACAAAGGTGAAACCCATGACCCTTCAAGACCAATACAACAAGTGGAAAGAAACCACCTTAAAAAAATCGCTCGATAAATTCAAAGAGCGTAAAGAAAAATTTGAAACCACATCGGGAATTGAAATTCCGCGATTGGCAATGCCGCAAGGCGGGGAAGAAGGATATGAAATAAAACTCGGCTTCCCCGGCGAATATCCCTTCACGCGCGGTGTGCAGCCGACCATGTATCGTTCGCGGTTTTGGACAATGCGGCAATACGCGGGCTTTTCCACCGCCGAAGAATCCAACAAACGGTATCGCTATCTTTTGGAGCAAGGGCAAACCGGTTTGAGCGTGGCGTTTGATTTGCCAACCCAAATCGGCTATGACGCGGATGACCCAATCGCGCAGGGCGAGGTGGGCAAGGTGGGCGTTTCAATTTCATCCCTCCGCGATATGGAGCAACTCTTCGATCAAATTCCTCTGGATAAAGTTTCCACATCCATGACCATCAATGCCCCGGCGGGCGTGCTGCTTGCCATGTATATTGCCGTTGCCAAGCGCCAAGGCGCGGAGATGCATCAACTGCGCGGAACAATTCAAAACGACATCTTGAAGGAATACGTCGCGCGCGGGACGTACATCTTTCCGCCTGCGCCATCCATGCGGCTCATCACCGATATTTTTTCCTTCTGCGCAAAGGAAGTTCCGTATTGGAACACCATTTCCATTTCCGGCTACCACATCCGCGAGGCGGGTTCAACAGCCGCGCAGGAAGTTGCGTTTACGCTCGCAAACGGAATCGCGTATGTTGAAGCGGCAATCAACGCGGGGCTGGATGTTGATTCATTCGCCGGACAATTATCGTTTTTCTTCAACGCGCACAACAACCTCCTTGAAGAAGTAGCCAAGTTCCGCGCGGCGCGGCGCATGTGGGCAAAAATCATGCGCGAACGTTTCAAAGCGCAAAAGCCGTCTTCATGGCAGTTGAGATTCCACACGCAGACCGCAGGCTCCACGCTCACCGCGCAGCAGCCGGAAAACAACGTGGTGCGCGTGACCTTGCAGGCATTATCCGCCGTGCTGGGCGGGACCCAATCATTGCACACCAACAGCATGGATGAGGCGCTCTGGCTGCCAACCGAAAAATCGGTGCGGGTGGCTTTGCGCACGCAGCAAATCATCGCCTACGAATCAGGCGTGGCGGATTCGATTGACCCGCTGGCGGGTTCGTATCTTGTTGAGTATCTGACCGATGAAATTGAAAAACGGGCGCAAGAGTACATAGCCAGAATTGACGGGATGGGCGGCGCCATGCAAGCCATTGAAAAAGGATACATGCAAAACGAAATTCAAAACGCGGCATACGCCGCTCAGCAAGCGGTGGAGAAAAAAGAGCAGATTGTCGTCGGCGTGAATCAATTCCAAGCGCACGAAGAGATGACGCTCGAACGATTGAAAGTGGACCCCGCCATTGAAATCGGTCAGCGCGAGAAACTGGCAAAATTGCGCCAAAGCAGAAATCAAGAAGCGCTCCATCAGTTGCTTGATAAATTGACAAAAGCCGCCAAAGGCACGGATAACCTGATGCCCGTCTTCATTGAATGTGTCGAGCATGACATCACGCTCGGCGAAATCTGCAACACTCTGCGCGGCGTGTGGGGCGAGTATGTGGCGGAGGGATTTTAAGCGGTCGTTTCAATGTCTTCCTTCCCATTCCGCGCAACTCATTGGTATAATCCGCCCGCCTTAATAAAAAACCCAAGTTGCTGCCCTTGCTTAATTTTTTACCGCACAGGCGCGGAGGACGCGGAGAAACTCATTAAAAACTCTGCGCCCTTTGCACATCGGCGGTTCAAAACAGGCAAAACCCTTCTTCCCTTTTGAAGGCGGCAACTTGCGTTAAAAAACAAAATTCAATAAAAGGAAAGAGCAAGCATGATTGATGTAAACGAACTTCGCAAGGGTGTCACCTTTGAATTGGATGGCAACCTCTACAAAGTGCTGGATTACAGCCACAACAAAACCGGGCGCGGAAACGCAAACATCCGCATTAAAGCGCGCAACTTGATTACCGGAGCCAACATCGAGCGCACGTTCAACTCCGGGCAATCCGTGCAGGATGTCAGCCTTGATTTTGCCAATGTTTCCTATTTATACAACGACGGCGATATGTACTACTTCATGGATAACACCACCTTTGAGCAGCCCGCCATTAAAAAAGAAGCGCTTGGCGAAAGCGCGAAATATCTCACCGAAGGCATGGAAGTAAAAATCACTTTTTACAAAGGCGAGCCAATTGACGTGGAAATCCCCACCTCGGTGGATTTGAAAGTCGTTGAAGCCGAAATGGCAATTCGCGGCGACACCGCCACCGGCGTGACCAAAAAAGTGGTCACATCCACCGGCGTTGTTGTGCAATGCCCGAACTTTGTCAACGTCGGCGACACCATCCGCGTGGACACGCGCACCGGCGAGTATGTCACCCGCGTATAGTTAGTTAATGAAAACGCCAGCCGGACGCGAATGCGAGCATTTTTATGGCGATTATTTTCGAGGCCGCCATGTGGAAGAATGCCGTTTGTTAAAGGCGCAAGAACAAACATGGTCGCCGGACTTGTGCCGCGCCTGCCCCGTGCCGGATATTGCCCGCGCAAATTCATGCCCCAACATGAAACTGCGCGTTACGGTTGCCCGCCCGTGGACGGCGCTCTTTCAACGCCGCGTGCAGGTTAACGCATATTGTGAAAAAGCCAAGCGTGATGTTCCCGAGCCGCAAATTGGCTGCGGCGAATGTCACGCTTTGCCGTTTAAGTTTGAAGTAAAGGAATAGCCCGCGTGTTTTGCGGGGGGAACAATCCTATGCCGCTTACGCTTCTGCTCGACCTCGACGACACCCTGCTCAATACCAACCTGCCCGCTTTTATACCGGCTTACTTTCAGGCGCTGGCAAAGCAATTTGCCCCGCTCGTTTCGCCCGATGTGATGATGCGCGCCCTGATGGCTGGCACTTCCTTGATGAACGAAAGCGAAGACTTCTCGCGCACGCTGAAAGAAGTGTTCGATTCAGTCTTCTTTTCCAAACTCAACCTCGCGCCCGAATCCATTCACGATTCCATCGAAGATTTTTACGATAATATTTTCCCCTCGCTTCAACATCTCACATCGCCAAATCCACACGCCAAACCGTTTGTGGAATGGGCGCTCGCGCAAGGTTACCGCGTTGCCATTGCCACCGACCCGCTGCTGCCCCGCAAAGCAAACTTGCACCGCATCCGCTGGGCGGGCTTGAACCCCGAACAATTTGAAATCATTTCAAGTTACGAACATTTTTCCTTCACCAAAACCCATGCAGCCTATTATGCCGAAATACTTGGAAGAATGGGCTGGCAGGATGGCGCTGTGCTGATGGTGGGCAACGACATGGAGCGCGATATTCTCCCCGCGCAAAAACTCGGCTTGGCAGCCTACTTCATCAACGGCGAACCCGAGCCGCCCCCCGGCGTTACGCACGGCACGCTGGACGACTTGACCAAGTGGCTGCCCGCCGCGGAATCTTCCGGCGCCCTCATCCCTTCGCTCAAATCATTGGATGCGGTGACCGCGATTCTTTCCTCCACCCCGGCTGTGATAAACGGCTTGACGCGCGAACTGGATTCCACGTTCAAGCCTCTTTCCGCATCCGGCGGATGGTCGCTCACCGAAATCGTTTGCCATTTGCGCGATACCGAACGCGAAATTCACCACATGCAAATTAATGTATTCAAACAGCAAAACGAGCCATTCATTCCGCGCCCGGATACCAGCGTTTGGTCCAGCCAGCGCGATTACGCCCGTGAGGATTTTGGCTCCGCCCTGCGCGAATTTGGCGAAGCCCGGCGCGAAACGCTTGCCATGTTAAAAAATATTCCGCCCGAAGAATGGTCGCGGAAAGCCCGTCATGCCATTTTTGGACCGACCAACTTCCTCGAAGTCGTTGGGTTCATGTCCGACCATGACCGAATGCATGTGCAGCAAGCGTGGAAGGCGTGCAAACAGCTCTGATTTTTCCGCGTGTCTTTTGGTTGTTTTGCGGGTTATATGTAAGCAGGGACAGAAACTGTCCCTGCGATTTATTTCTGTTACAGGAGTATGTTTCAATGAGGAAGAGAGTTGTTGTAACGGGCTTGGGGTGTGTCAGCCCTGTCGGAAATAACTTAAACGATACATGGCAGGCGTTGATTGCGGGCAAGTCGGGCATGGCGCCGATTACATCTTTTGACGCCAGCGCCCACAAAACCAAATTTGCCGCCGAGGTAAAAGGATTCGATGCGGCGGCTTTATTCGGCGCGCGCGAAGCCCGCAAGATGGACCGCTTTGCCCAATTTGCCACTGCCGCCGCCATGGAAGCGTTGGCTCATTCCGGACTTGTGATTGACGACTCCAACCGCGACCGTGTTGGCATTTTAATTGCCACCGGAATCGGCGGTCTTTTGACAACCCTTGAGCAATATGATGTTTTGAAACAACGCGGACCCGACCGCGTCAGCCCGTTTTTGATTCCCATGATGATTGCGGACAGCGCGGCGGGCAATCTTGCCATTCGGTTTGGCGCGCGCGGACCGAATATGTCGCTGGCTACGGCTTGCGCCTCCGGCACCAACGCCATTGGCGAAGCCGCCGAAATGATTCGGCGCGGCACAGCCGATGTGATGATTGCAGGCGCCGCCGAAGCCGCCATTACCGCGCTGACGATTGCAGGCATGAACAGCATGACCGCGCTTTCCACCCGCAATGACGAGCCGGAAAAAGCCTCGCGTCCGTTTGATAAAGACCGCGACGGCTTTGTCATGGGCGAAGGCGGCGCGGTGATGATTCTTGAATCGTTGGAGCACGCTCAAGCGCGCGGCGCAACGATTTTATGCGAGTTCAGCGGATACGGCACAACGGACGATGCGTACCATATTTCCGCCCCGGCGGAAAACGGCGCGGGCGCGGCAAATTCCATGCGGCTTGCTTTGCAGAACGCGCAGTTATCCCCGGATGCCATTGATTACATTAACGCGCACGGCACTTCCACCGCTTTGAACGATAAAAGCGAAACCAGCGCCATCAAGTCGGTGTTTGGCGAACACGCTTACAAACTTGCCGTTTCTTCCACCAAATCCATGACGGGGCATTTGCTGGGCGCATCCGGCGCGCTTGAAGCGGTCATCAGCGCCATGACGATTGTGCGCGGCGTTTTACCTCCCACCATTAATTACACCACCCCCGACCCGGACTGCGACTTGGACTATGTGCCAAATCAGGCGCGCGCGGCGCAGCCCCGCCATGTCATGTCCAATTCATTTGGGTTTGGCGGTCATAATGCCACCCTCATTGTCAGCAAGTTTGAATTATAAGGAGCAAGAATGCCATTTGCACACATTACCGGCTGGGGAATGCAAGTCCCCGAGCCGGTGCTGACCAACCATGATATTGCCAAGCTGGTGGAAACTTCCGATGAATGGATTCGTGAACGGACGGGGATTCGTGAAAGGCGCATCGCGCGCGAATCTGAATTCCCATCCACTTTGGGTGTTGAGGCAGCCTTGAAGGCGTTGGCGGTTGCCAACCTTGCGCCCACCGAATTGGACTTAATTATTTGCGCGTCTTCCTCCCCTGAATATATTTTCCCTTCCACCGCGTGTTTGATTCAAGACCAAATTGGCGCGAACAAAGCCGGAGCGTTTGACCTGCAAGCCGCATGTACGGGGTTTATTTACGCGGTCAACATGGCAGCGCAGGCAATTCGCAGCGGGTCCATTAAAAACGCGCTGGTGGTTGGCACGGAAGTCCTCTCGCGCATTGTCAATTGGACAGACCGTAATACCTGTATTTTGTTTGGCGATGGCGCGGGCGCGTTTGTGCTGCAAGCCAGCGACAAGCCCGGCGGCATTTTATCCTCTGTATTGCATTCGGACGGCTCCGGCGCGGATACGTTGATTTTACCGGCGGGCGGCAGCCGCATTCCAGCATCTGAAGCGACTGTGCGCGAAGGAAAGCATTTTGTTCAAATGGATGGCAAGGAAGTGTTCCGTTTTGCCACCCGCGTCATGGGGCAGGCGGTGACAGAGGCGCTGCAAGCGGCGGAAATCAAGGTGGAGGAAATCCGATGCATTGTGCCGCATCAGGCAAATTACCGCATTATTGAAACTGCGGCGAAGTATCTCAAACTTCCTATGGAACGTTTTGTGGTAAATGTGGACCGTTACGGAAACACCTCCACCGCCTCCATTCCCATTGCAACTGTGGAAGCGGTGCAAAACGGACGCATTCAATCCGGCGATAAGGTGGTGTTTGTCGGCTTTGGCGCGGGGCTGACATGGGGCGCCATGGTCGTCCAGTGGACGGGTCCCATCCCCGCCAAGAAGCACATGTACCCCTTGCAGTACCGCATTTTTGCCAAACTGCGCTCGCTGCTGCGCCGTGTCTGGCGTCATATTGAAAGTTTCTTTGCCCGCAAGGAACTGTAAAGCGGCATTGTGTAAGCGTTTGCAAATTTCCCCTCACCCTGACTCTTCCCCGCAGGGTGAGGGGATAATCTTTATAATCCCTTTTCGCGGAGTTTTGAGAGGCTGTTTCCTAAGAGGCGCGGAGGACACGGAGAAATTCATGAAAAACTCTGCGAACCCGGCGGCTCTGCGGTTCAAAACGAGCGAACACGTTATTCTTTTTGAAGGCGGCAACTTGCGTTACTTAAGAAACGCTAAGGGTTTAATGTGACAGGCAGCGAATAATAATACATATACTTTTTCAGTTCCGCATCCGCATAGGCAATGGCGGGGTTATCCTGCCGAATCGTAATATATGCGGGAGTCGGTTCGCTCACTTTGTAGGGCAGGGCGGTTTCAAAGATTTGCGGCTCAATTCCCTTAAAACTCAGCACCCGCGTGGTAAGAATTTGACCGCTTTTTAGCATCAGGTCTAAAAAGACGGGCTGGTCGTTGAAGGGCCAGTATTTGCCTTTAACATTGATTTCACCGCCGAATACGTTTGCGTTTGGCTTTAAGTTCTCGTACATCACCCGTTCATAAATCATATTGCCGGGCAGGGTGAGGGTGGGCGTGCCGGTGGAATACAACAAAACAGGCATGGTGTTAACTGAAATTAACAGGCGGTTTTCATCGCGCTTGCTTAAGCGAAAATACCCAATTTCAGAAACGGCGCGGGTTTCAAATTCCACGTCCAAACTACGCGGCGTTCCGGCGTAGTTGCTATCCACACGCAAAAGCTCGCTGAATAAGATGCGCCCGTCCTCGCCCAGCAAATCCACGCGCACGCGGTCGCTTTTTCCGGCGGTGA
>DAOTZP010000291.1:0-6644 GCA_034434265.1 Anaerolineales bacterium
CCCAAGCCGCGCCTTCGGGTCCAGAATCATCAACAAGCGCAGTTTGGCTTCGTACGTCAAGCCCAGCGAGGTGGCAATCATATCCGCCAGCCAGCCGGGCTCGGAAATATTCATGGCAAACAAATGCGCTTCTTCGGGAATGGAACGGTCCAGTTGAATACAGCGGTCAAACATATCCAACGCGGAACGCATGAGCGCCTGCGTTTGCCTGTCTGCGGTTTGCGGTTCGTGAATAACGCGCGCGCGGACTTTGATGTACGGCTTCAAGCGGATAAATTCCACAATCTCCACGCGCCTGCGCCCTTGCACCAGCGCGGAGTAGGTATTATCGGGCATTTGCAGCAGCCGCCCGACAGCCATCTCCACGCCGACGGGTAAAAAGTCGTTTACGCCGGGCTCGTTCACTTCGGGGTCTTTTTGAGTCAGCCCGATGACGGTTTGGTCTTTCCTTTGCGCTTCCTGCACCGCCATTAAAGAAAGGTCGCGCCCGACAAAAATCGGCGAGACCATGCGCGGGAAGATGACCATATCGCGGAGCGGCAAAACGATTGCCTCGATGGTTCCATCCGCGTTGATTTCCATGTTTGGCACGCGGTACAGTTCCTCCGTCCGCTGTGACATGTTTAAATCAAAAGAATCTTCTTGTTCGTTCCAGTCTGGTTGGGTCATTGTGTTTCCAATGTTTTTTTGTTTTAATACTACCACGATTTGCAAAAGATACTTTCACGCGAGGCAGCCATGAAAATCCGCTCGATTACTTATTTCTTCAACCCCAAACATCCGCTTGATGAAAATGAATTGCAGCAAGCGGGAAAATTTTTGAAAGAAGCAAAAGCCGCGTATGAAAGCGCGGGCTATGAAGTGCAAACCACGCGCGCCGCCTCCATCCCGTTTCCCAAATTGTTGAAGGATGTAAAACGCCTTCCCGAATACACGCGCGAACTTTCAAAGGCGCTTCCGCAAATTGGCGTGGCGTATGCCGCGCTCGGTCCCGCGTTGATTGACTTTCCCGAAAGTTATGCCGTCATCCCCGATGCCATTGCCGCAAGCGAAACGGTTTTTTTCAGCGGCATCATGGCGGATAAACAAAACGGAATTTCCATGCAAGCCGTCCGCGCCTGCGCGGAGATTATTCAGCGCGCTTCGCTCATCCGCGCCAATGGCTTCGCCAACCTGCAATTTGCCGCGCTGGCAAACGTGCCTGCGGGCGCGCCATTCTTCCCCGCCGCGTATCATGATGCGGATATTCCCGCGTTTGGCATTGCCACCGAATCCGCCGACCTTGCAGTTTCCTGTTTTGCACATGCGAAGACATTGGAAGAATGCCGCCAAAACTTAATTGCCGAAATCACCAAGCACGGGCAAGCCATTGCGAAGGTTGCCCAATCGCTCATCTCCAATGCCCGCTCTTTAACTTTCAAAGGCATTGACTTCTCCCTTGCCCCCTTCCCCGCTGATTCTCATTCGCTGGGCGGCGCGGTGGAAAACATGGGGATTGCAAAAATCGGCTTGCACGGCTCGCTTGCCGCCGCCGCCCTTCTCACCGAAGCGATAGACCGCGCCGATTTTCCGCGCGCCGGATTCAGCGGGTTTATGCAGCCCGTCCTCGAAGATTCCATCCTCGCCAAACGCGCCGCCGAAGAAACGCTCACCATCAAAGACGCGCTGCTGTATTCCGCCGTATGCGGTACGGGATTGGATACGATTCCGCTGGCGGGCGATACCACAGCCGAACAAATCGCGCCGCTGCTGCTGGATTTATCCGCGCTGGCGCTGCGCCTCGACAAACCGCTCACCGCAAGGCTGATGCCCATCCCCGGCAAACAAGCAGGCGAGGAGACAAATTTTGACTTCGCGTTCTTCGCCAACAGCAAAGTGATGAAGTTGGACTCCGCGCCGCTGGTTTCACATTTTGCTGCGGCGGAAAAGTTTAATATCAGTCATCGGTAAAGCGGGCATCAGTATTCAGTCATCTGTGACCAGTGGCAGCGGTTATTCCCGCCAATATTCCCCGCCGCCGCCTTCGCGCTTCATCAACCCTGAGCCGACCAGTTCACGGCGCAAACTTGCAGTATCTTCATGGTATCGGCTGAGAATTTCATTGACTTTTTTCTCGCTGTATCGTTTGCCAACTTCAAAAGATTTCGCCACATAGCGCAGAATTGCATCCAGTTTTTTACGCTGGGCGGGGAGGGTCTTCAAACTGCCGTCTTTGCGCGTGTAATCCTTGACGACCTTGTTATCATACGCATTCGCGTCCACATGCTCCGCCGAGGCGGCAAGGTTTTGCCGCGAGAACAACCCGCGCGATTTTGCCTCAAGGGCTTTTTTATCCAGCTGGTACACATTGTAATAACTCTCGGTTTTTGCGCTCACCAAGCCAGCCTGCGCCAGCTTTGCCAGATGATGCGAAACAGTGGAAGGCTTAAGGTTTAACAACGCGGCAAGTTCCTCCACGCTGTAGGGCTGGCGGGCAAGCAAGCCCACAATTTTCAGGCGGTTTTCATCGGCAAGCGCTTTGAAAAAGGCAAGCAATTCTTCGCTCATTGTTTTATGTTTCCATTTCCATAAATTTATTTCGATATATATCGAAATAAATTTTACGACCAAACGTCCCGCCGGTCAAGCCTGACGGGAAACTTCGCTGCATCAAAGGGGTTATAATGATAAAAAAACAACATCAGACGGAGGCAGTCAGTGGACTTTTCAAAACACGCTTTTTTTGAAGGGAAAATCGTCCCATTAAGCGAAGCCAATATTAACATTGCCACGCACGGGTTTATGTACGGAACTTCCGTATTCAGCGGAATGCGCGCCTATTGGAGCGAAGAAAAAAAACGCCTGTTCATTTTCCGCCCGTATGACCATTTTCACCGGCTGCTGGATTCCGCCAAAATGATGGCAATGTCCATCCCTTACGACGAAGAGGGATTAATTGAACTGACCATTGAATTATTGAAAACCGACAACTGGCAGCAGGATGTGTACCTGCGCCCGAACATCTACAAAGCGGATTCCGGCATTGGCGTGCGCCTGCATAATTTGAAAGACGAGTTTTGCATGTTCGTCACCGCGTTTGACAAATACGTCTCAAACGACACCAACGCCCACCTGACCATTTCTTCGTGGCGGCGCATAGACGATAATGTCATCCCCGCGCGCGGAAAAGTGGCGGGTGCGTACGCTAACTCCGCGCTGATTAAGACCGACGCAAACCGCGCGGGGTTTGACGAAGCCATTGTGCTGAATCAAAATGGTCACGTTTCCGAAGGGTCTGCCATGAATATTTTCATGGTTCGCAACGGGCAATTAATCACCCCGCCTGCCACAGATAATATTTTGGAAGGCATCACCCGCCGTTCGGTAATGGAACTTGCCCGCGAAGAACTCGGCATCGAAGTGATTGAACGCTCCATTGACCGCACCGAAGTCTTCGTGGCGGACGAGTTGTTTATGACAGGCACAGCCGCGCAAATTGTCGCCGCCACCAAAGTGGACCACCGCCCCATCGGCAGCGGCGGGATGGGTCCCATCACGGCAAAGCTGCGCGCCTTGTTTGACGATGTTGTCCACGCCCGCGTGGAAAAATACCGCAAATGGAATGTGGAAGTGTAACAGTTGAAGGGAGGCAAGGACAAAAAAACATGACCCGCCGCGAATTTAAGGTTTCGCAGGCGGGTTTGTTCTTACGGGCAAACAAGCGCGGGGTCTTCCTCCCAAGCAAACATACGCCTTGACAAATCATAAATCCCGCTTTATATTTAAGCGTACTTAATTATAAAGAGAACTGATAAAATGAAAACCCCGCTTTCGCAAACCTTTCGCGCATGGCTGCATCTTGTAATGCGCCGCTCCATGCGCGACTTTGTGCTGTATGCCCGGCAAAATAATTATTCCGTAGCGCAGTTAAACGCATTATTCCGCATCCATCACAAAGGCGGATGCGGCGTCTCGGACCTGGGGGAGGAGATGGGCGTAACCAGCGCGGCTGCCAGTCAATTGCTTGAAAAACTGGTGCAGCAAGGGCTGGCGCAGCGTGAAGAAGACCCGCAAGACCGCCGCAACAAGCGAGTTGCCATCACCCCCGCCGGAGAAAAACTGGTGCGGCAAAGCATCGAAGCCCGTCAAGGCTGGCTGAACGCGCTAATTAACACGCTCTCCCCCGCAGAACAACAACAAGTGAATGCCGCGCTGCACTTGCTCATTGAAAAAATGCAGTCGCTTGAATCCGGAGAATCTTAAAAAAACATGCTTAAACTTTTTCCTTTTATTCGACGTTACACCCCGCTTATTCTCATTTCCATTTTGCTGCTGTTTGTGCAAGCCAATGCCGATTTAACATTGCCCGATTATCTTTCCAAAATCGTCAACATTGGCATTCAACAAAACGGCGTTGAAGACCCCGCCCTGCTGATGCAATACATGGCAAGAGGCGAGGATATGACCGCCATTCAGCAATCCTACATCCTGCGGACAGGCGCGGTGATGCTGCTCATCACCCTTGTCTCCGTTGCCGCGACCATCCTCGTCGGGCTAATCTCCGCCCGCGTGGCGGCAGGCGCAGCCCGCGATTTGCGCGAAGCGCTCTTTGTGCGCGTCTCCCAATTTTCCAGCGCCGAAATCGAAAAATTCTCCACCGCCTCGCTGATTACCCGCGCCACCAACGATGTTTCCCAACTGCAAATGGTGACCATGATGATTATTCGCATGGTATTTTACGCGCCAATCATCGGCATTGGCGGCATGGTGCGCGCGCTCAATACCGCGCCTTCCATGGGATGGATTCTCGGCTTGATGGTGCTTTTGCTGGTCGGCATCATCATGAGCGTATTCGCCGCCGCGCTGCCCCGCTTTAAGAAAATACAAGAGCTGACAGACGTGCTAAACCGCATCATGCGCGAAAACCTGAACGGCATGATGGTCGTCCGCGCGTTCAACCGCCAGTCGTTTGAAGAAAACCGTTTTGACAACACAAACAAAGACCTGACCGGTCACCTGCTTTTCATCAGCCGCATCATGGTGATATTAATGCCCGTCATGATGTTCCTGATGAGCGGCACTTCCCTGCTGGTGGTTTGGGTCGGCGCGCACCGCATTGCCGAAGCGCAAATGCAAGTGGGCGATATGATGGCGTTTATGCAGTACGCCATGCAAATTTTCTTCGCCTTCATGTTTATGTCCATGATGTTCATCATCATTCCGCGCGCTTCCGTTTCCGGCGACCGCATTGCCGAAGTGCTGAACACCCCGCTCAGCATTGTGGACCCAAAAGAACCCAAACGCCTGCCGCAGCCGTTCCGGGGCGAAGTCACATTTGACCATGTTTCCTTTCGCTACCCCGGCGCGGATGACGACGTGCTGCACGACATCAGCTTCACCGCAAAAGCGGGAGAAACCACCGCGTTTATTGGCACAACAGGGTCGGGCAAATCCACCATTGTGCGTTTAATTCCGCGCTTTTTCGATGTGACCGAAGGCGCCATTTTGCTCGACGGCGTGGACATACGCGACCTGCCGCAATCGGAATTGCGCGAAAAAATCGGCTATGTGCCGCAGCGCAGCAACCTGTTCACCGGAACGATAGAAAGCAACCTGCGCTTCGGCGCGGAAAATGCGGAAGAAGCGCTCCTGCTCGAAGCGTTGGAAACCGCCCAAGGGAAGGAGATTCTCGCGGCGCGCCCGGAAGGGATGGCGGCGGAAATCTCGCAAGGCGGAACAAACGTATCAGGCGGGCAGCGGCAGCGGCTGGCTATCGCCCGCGCGCTCGTCAAACGCGCGCCCATTTACATCTTTGACGACAGCTTCTCCGCGCTCGACTTCAAAACAGACGCCAACCTGCGCCGCGCGTTGAAACAATATGTGGCGCACAGCGCGGTCTTTATCGTTTCGCAGCGCGTGGCGACCATCAAAGAAGCCGAACAAATCATCGTCCTCGATGAAGGAAGAATCATTGGAAAAGGCAAACATCACGAATTAATGGAGACTTGCGACGTGTACCGCGATATTGCTCTCTCGCAGCTCAGCCAGGAGGAATTGGCATGAGCGCGCACACCCCAAACAACAACACCACGCTGCGGCAAAGGCAGCCCCAAGGACCAATGGGCGGGCGCGGACCGATGGGACACGGTCCCATGGCAATGATGAAAGGCGAATCCGCGCGCGACTTTAAAGGCACCATGCGCAAACTCATCGCCTACCTTGGACCTTACAAAGCAATCACCGCGCTTGTTATTTTGCTTTCCTCCGCTTCCACCGTCTTTCAAATTTTTGGGCCCAAAATTTTAGGCAACGCCACCACGCTGGTATTTGAAGGAGTCCTCTCGCAAATGAAGGGCGGCGCAGGCATTGACTTTGCCCAAGTTCAAAGCGTTCTGCTCACCGCGCTTCTCTTGTATGTTCTTTCCACCGTTCTCGCCTACATTCAAGGCTGGCTGATGACCAACGTGGCGGTGGATATTACATACAGGCTGCGCCGCGATATTTCACAAAAACTGAACCGAATGCCGCTGCGCTACTTCGACACCACCAATCACGGCGAAATTCTCTCCCGCGTCACCAACGATGTGGATACGGTCAACCAAACGCTCAGCCAAAGCCTTTCGCAAATCATCTCTTCCGTTGTCACGGTGATTGGCGTGCTGATA
>DAOTZP010000292.1:0-2868 GCA_034434265.1 Anaerolineales bacterium
TGAACCCAAACAAGAAAAGTTTGGGTTCATCAGCGCAATTCCCCCGCGCGTCACAGGGTATGATTCCACAATTTCGCGCAACACCTTTTCCAATGCAGGCTCAAGTTCGGTTGCGCCGGTCATCGTGCTGATGACGCGGTTAATGAGCGTCAATTCGCTTGCGCGTTCCTGAGCTTGTTGAAACAGGCGCGCATTTTCCAACGCCAAAGCCAGCTGGTCGGATACTTGTTTAACCAGCAACTCCTCTTCCTGAGTCAGCTGGCGTCCTTCATCCAACTCCACATTGGGGGTTAAAGACCAGCTGCTGTACCCGGATTCAGTTTCAAAAAGAATTGGAGATTCGGCGTCCCTTGAAGCGGGCGCGGAAAAAGCCTCCGCTGAAACAAGGGCTGGTTCGGCGGGCAATCGCTGCGCAAGGGGAGCGGCAGGCGCGTTTTTTTCCGCCGCTTTTCTTGCGGGCTTTTCCTGAGCTTCTTCCACCAGCGGGGCGGAAGGCTGCGGCGCAGCAGCCTGCTCCACAGGAGGAAGAGTCTCCGCGCGTTTTAGCTTGGCGGCTGCTTCCTCAGGGTGAATATCATGAAAAAGCTTGTCAAGCCGCTTGTCTATTTTCTGTTTCTTTGGCATATTCAATCAATTCCTCGGCGAGCACGCGGTATTGTGTTGAGCCGCGCGCACCCGGCTTATATCGTGAGATGGGCATGCCCGCAATTGGGCTTTCGCGCAGTTTGGTGTCTATTTCAATGACGGTGTCGAAAACGCCTTCGCCAAACGTGGCGCGCAACTGCTCATGTATGTTGCGATGCGTGCGGTTCCTTTTATCCAGCATGGTTACCAGAATGCGATAAGCAAGCGCGGGGTTATCCTGTTCGCGCACATGGCGAATCAACGCCATCATGTTTCGCAGCGCGTATGCCGAAAAATATTCCGCCTGCGTGGGAATTAGCAGCAGGTCTGCGGCGGTCAGCGCGTTTTGCGTAATTGCCCCAATTGCTGGCGGACAATCCAGCAGAATATAGTCATACGATGTTTTTTGCAGCAGGTCATTAATTGCCTGCCGCAGAATGGTGGTGTAGTTGTTTCGCACCGGCAGATATTGTTCGCATGTTTCAATGCGCGCATTGGACTGGATGAGTTCCAGATTTTCCACATCCGTTTTGTATCGAATATTGGCTAATGGCACATTGTCGAGCAATGCTTCGCTGGCTGTTTGTTCCGCTTCGCCTGGTTCAAACCCTAACGAGAGCGTCAGGTTTGCCTGGGCATCCAGGTCAATCAGCAGCACGCGGTATCCCATATCCACCAGCGCGGCGCCGAGGGAGAGGGTGGTGGTGGTTTTTGCCACCCCGCCTTTTTCGTTTGAAACAGCAATTGTTTTTATCATGATGACCTCGCTTGTTGCGATGACAATGTTTTATTGCGCTTTCTGCGCGATGATTTCCACGCGTTTTGCGCCAAGGGCGCGCTTTAATTCTTCCATGGCGGTCTTAATCATTTCCTGCGGGTCGTTGCTGCTGCGAATCTTGGTCGTAATTTCTGTTACCAGTCTTTCGCGCGTGGCGCGCGTGGAGGTTTCTTCAAACAACCGCGCATTTTCAAGCGCCAGCCCCAGCCTTTCGCTGATGGCTTCAATGGTGTTCATTTGCTCGCGGGTCAGCACTTCTGTGCTTTGCTTTAAGCGGATGTTCAGCGTGCCTATCACCTGTCCGCGCAGACGAATTGGAACGGCAAGCAGGTTCGGGTCATTTTGAATGATTTGTTCAATTTCATGGACTGTCTTTTTCGTGATGACCCTGCCTTCGGAAACTGTTTGATAATAGCCGACAATATTGGATGCCGATTTTGATTTCCACGCATTGCTGACATACTCGCGGAAGAGCGACTGGGACTCGGCAAGCGCGCGGCGGCTTTCTTCCAGCAGACGCACATTGTCAATTGCAATCGCAATCTGGTCCGCAAGCAGGCTGAGGATGGAAATATCTGATGTTGTGAAGGCATTGGGTTCTGTGCTTTGCACATCGAGCGCGCCAATGATTTCGCCGCGCGCCATCAGCGGCAGCGCCATTTCCGAGCGGGTTTCAGGCAGGTCCGGGTTGTTGAAATACACAGCATCGGAGCCTGTATCCAGCGCAATACGGGCTGTGCCGGTTGCGGTTGCGCTTCCTACAATGCTTGTCTGCTCCACTTCGAGCATGTGTTGTCTTTGCAACATGCGCTGCCCGCCCGGGCTGTTGGCGGCGCGCAGCACGGCAAATTTTTTGTTTTCGCTCAGAAGAAAAATGCCAACATGATAAAACCCGAACTGTTCGCTGACCGTCTTGGTGATAAGCGGCAGCAAATTTTCCAGATTTTTCTCTGTGGAAATGTAGCGGGAAATTTCCGTAATGGTTTGCAGCTCGCGCGCGCGTTTTTCGCTTTGCGCGGTGGCTTTTTCCATTTCTGCGGTTCTTTCCTCCACCCTTCTTTCCAAACTCCCGACCAGATTTTGTATTTGTTCCGACATGGAACTGAACGTTTTGCTCAGAATGCCGATTTCATCGCTGGATGTGATATTGGTTTTGTAGGAAAAATCTCCCGATGCAATTTTTTGCGCCGCTTCCGTCAATTGCTGGATTGGGCGCGTAAAGTAATTCGCCGCAAAGAGCGCGATTAAGGCTGCGATGATGGAAATGATTGTGCTGGATGTGACCGTAGCGCGGGTCTGATTTTGGGTCAGCGCATTGATGGCGCTGGCGGGCTGGGCGGCAACCACAATCCAATTTGTGTTTCGCACCCGCGCCGCCGCCGACTCGGCAAGCTCGTTGTTATATTCCCACGATGGCGCTTCAAATAAAGTTTGCTGCCCCATATTTTGCAGGGCGTTCACTATCT
>DAOTZP010000293.1:0-2346 GCA_034434265.1 Anaerolineales bacterium
GGGGAACAAGTTCAAGCATGATGGAATTATATCAACAAGCGCGCATGTTGTTGGGCAATCGCCGCCGGGGGTCTGGTAAAATCGCCCTGCCATGCCATCAAAAAAACTGCTGCAATTTTATGGGATGTTTATGCTGACAACGCTCATCCTCAGCGGGTTGACCTTTCCGCAGTATTATCACATGCCCTACCCCAAGCCGCTGGGGGCGCAGGCGCAGTTTGACGCGGCGATTCAAAAAGGCGGGCGCAACGCAATTGCGGAATTAAAACCGGAAATTGTATTAATTGGCGATTCGGTTTTATACACGGGCGTGGAAAACAGCGACCTGACGAAATATCTCGGCGCGCAAACTTATATGATTGCGGTGCCGGGTTCAGGCTCCGCCATTTGGTATTTGATTTTGAAAAATCTCGTCATCGCTTCGGGGCATTCCCCGCGCTTTGTGGTGATTCCGTTTAACGATACGCTGCTGACTTTGCCGTCCTTTCGCACCACCGGGCATTATTTTTTTGTGGTGGATGAATACGCCGGGCGAAACGAGCCGCTGGTTTTACAAAAGGCGTATTTGAATGCCATGAACCCGCTGGATAAAGCCGCCGAGCAGTATCTTCCTTTATACAGCGCAAGGTGGGAACTGCGCGAAGCGCTGAACCGCCGCCTGCGTTATTCACCGGCGGGCATGTTTGGCTGCGCGCAAGCGTGCGCCGACGCCGCGCTGGGCGCGCTTTTCAGCAAGGAAGAGATGAGCAACATCAACTCCGGCAGCCGCCCAATTTTTGATTCCGCAACCGTTTATACGCGCGCGGCGTTTGACTTTAACGCGCGCGTGGGAGATTCTTTTTTGCCCGATATGCTGCAACTGGCAAAGCAACACCACATCACGATGGTGTTCGTGCGGATGAAGAATATGTATTACCCCACTGTGGAATCGGAGCCGCCCGGGCTGACGCAGTACATCCGCAACCTTGAAAGTTACCTTGCGGAATACGACAACGCGCGTTTTATTACCCTCGCGCATGATTCGCGTATTCCAGGCTCTTACTTCGCCGATGCCGTTCACTTCACCGCCGAGGGACGCGCCGCGTTCACCAAAATTTTGGCGGATGAGTTAAGTCAATTTTTGAAATGAGAGGTGTTATACAATTACGCCCATGAACAAGCAAGAACAAGAATACATCCCCCAAGTTGCCATGTCCATTCACGCCCACCCGGACGACCAGGAATTTACAGTCGCCGGAACGCTTGCCAAATGGGCGCGGGCGGGCTGCAAGGTGGTTTCGGTGCTTGTCACCAGCGGAGATTCCGGCTCGAATGACGAAAGCAAAGGCGCGGAGTATAAATCCGCGCTGGCAAAACTCCGCGAGGAGGAACAAATTGCGGCAAATGCCGTGCTGGGAATTAGCGAAACCGTTTTTCTGCGCCATCCCGACGGCGAGTTAACGCCCAGCATTCAACTTCGCAAAGAGCTGGCAAAGCAGATTCGCATTTACAAGCCGGATGTTGTCGTCATTGGCGACCCGGACGCGCGGTTTTACGGCAACGGTTACATCAATCACCCCGACCATCGCGCCGCCGCCGAAGCCGCGCTGTATGCGGTCTTTCCTTCCGCCGGTACGCGGCTGATGTTCACCGACCTACTCGAAGCGGGTTACGCGCCGCACAATGTGAAGCGGGTGTATATTCACGGCGCGCAAAATCCCGATACATGGGTGGATATTGGCGCAACAATGGATATAAAAATCGAGGCGCTGAAAAAACACATCAGCCAGCCCGATACGCACGAAGTGGATGAATGGATTCGCGATTGGGCGAAAGAAGAAGGCGCGCCGAAAGGTATTGCGTTTGCCGAAGCGTATAAGGTGATGATTCTGCGAAAAGAGGAAGATATTCCATCATGAGCTTTACAAGCTACGACTTTATTCTTTTTATTTCGGTCTTTCTTGCGGCGTACTGGCTTATGCCAAACCGCCAGTGGAAGAATGCCGCGCTGCTGGCTGGCAGTTACATTTTTTACGGCTGGATTGCCGCATGGCATGTGGCGGTGATTTTCGCCTCAACGGTTGTGGATTACTTCCTCGCGCTTGGTATGGCGCGACGCAAAGAAAAAGCGCGTCTGCTGGCATGGGTTGGCATTACGCTTAACATCGGCTTGCTGCTTTTCTTTAAGTATTATTTTTTCTTTAACGAATCGCTGGCTGCGTCTTTGAAAAGCATTGGCGTCAACGGCGATATTTTTCTCATGCGGGTGACGCTGCCGCTTGGTCTTTCTTTTTACATCCTTAAAAAAATCAGTTATCTGCTGGACGTGCAGCGCGGCACATTCAAACCCACGCGCGATTTTATTGC
>DAOTZP010000294.1:0-7034 GCA_034434265.1 Anaerolineales bacterium
GGCTATTTTATCATAATGTTTTGAGCCACGCCTGCGCTTCTTTATATGGAAGCCCTTGCGGGCTGATAGCGAGTCGGGTTTACCCGACTTCCATGAACTGAGGCGGAGATTTATCTCCCGCCGAACAGGACCCCGATTTCGAGTCCCTGCGGGAGCATCCCAAATTCAAGGAATTGAGGAAGAGCTCGCGGGGCTAAAGCCGCCTGCTCAATTCATGGAAGCCCTTGCGGGCTGATAGCGAGTCGGATTTACACTTGCACATAACGCAAGTGCAGGCGTCCGACTTCCATGAACTGAGGCGGAGATTTATCTCCCGCCGAGCCGCGTTGCAAAAAGACCCCGGAGATTTCGCGCAAGCGTCTCCGAGGTCTTACCTAGTCTTCACGCGGCTTGCCATTTCAGTTTTGGTGATTTTCTTTGTTCATCTCGTCACCAAATTACTTCCACCACGCCTGACTCGGTAATCGTCTGGTCGAAAGTAATCAAAACAGCATTGCTCAATATCGCGCTGACCACAATCATACGGTCGTGCATTTCGGGGATGGCAGTCAAATCCCGCAACTTCAAAGCGGACTCATAATCAAAGTCCACAAACTCGATATTGGGACTGTTGTTAATGGCGGTCAAGATTTTATCCAAATCGGCTTTTACAGGTTTGTTTTCGATGGTAAAGATAAGTTCAGCCAGCACAATCACAGGAATCAGTAACTTCGCTTCGCCGTTCGCCACTTCTTCAAAAACACGGCGGGCGTTTTCGCCCAGTTTGTTTGGTTTATGAAAAGCCCATATCAGGCTGTGCGTATCAGCCATGTAAACGGTCATATTACTTCAATGCCTTTGCAAGTTTTTTTATCTTTGACTTTGACTTTCTCCTCGCCGCCGCAAGCGATTTCTCCAATTCAAGGTCGCTGTTCGTATTCCACATCCCAATCAAAGAAGCAAATTCCGTTTTTTTCTTCAAAGCGCGCGCGGGTCGAACCCTGATTTCCACAAGGCTGTGCTCGGGTAAATTCAATTTTTTAACCGGCTTCAAGACTCCTTTTTCATACACCGCTTGCACTGTAAATGTTTCCATCTTAACCTCTTCTTTTGGTTCGATAGAGAAATTATAACAAACAAAAAGACTTCGGAAGTTTCCTCAACCTCCGAAGTCCAATCACCAATCACCAATCACCAATTACCACTCACTTCCCCGCCCGCACCGCGACCAGCCCCGCCTTCACCTTCTCCCCTTCAAACCCATCTTCCACAACTGCCGCGCCATCGGGCGGACTCGCAAAGCTCAGCTTCACCGTCAGCGTCTCGGACTTGATGTACTCCTCGTGCTTCTCAATCGCGGATTTCAAATTCGGGCTTGCCTCGACGTACAATTCGATGCGGTCCGCCACGTCGAGGTCGGCGGTCTTGCGAAGGTCCTGCGCGCGGCGGACAAACTCGCGGGCGAGTCCCTCGGCGATGAGTTCGGGCGTCAGGTCGGTGACGAGCGCGGCGACGTACGCGCCTTCTTCCGCCACCGCAAAGCCGGACTTGGCTTGCGCCTTCACTTCCACTTCCTCGGCGGTGATTTGCAGCGTCTCATCGCCCACAGTCACGGGCAGAGTCTTGCCCGCCATGAGGGTTGCGGCGACTTCCTCCGCGTTCATCGCCAAAATCGCCTTTTGAATCGCGGGGAACTTGTTCCCGTATTTTTGACCGAGCTGCTTGGGCAACGGCTTGACCGTGTGCGAGACGGCTTCGGTCGCCGCGTCCAGCAGGCGCACTTCCTTCACGTTGAGCTCGTCCGCCACCACGTCCGCGTTGTTGAGCAGCGCGCTGCGCTCGGCGGGATTCCCGACCGAGAACGCGGCTTGCGCCAGCGGCTGACGCACCTTGCGGTTCGCCTTCTGCCGCGCGGAGTGACCGAGCGAGACGAGTTTCATCACCAGATTCATATCGCGGTTGAGGCTTTCGTCAATGAACTCTTCCATCACGCGGGGCCATTCCGCCAGGTGAACAGACTCAGGCGCGGTTTCGTCAATCGAACGGACGAGGTTTTGATACAACTCCTCAGCGAGGAAAGGCATGGCGGGCGCGATTAACTTGGCGACGGTGACCAGCGCGGTGTAGAGAGTCGAATACGCGGCTTGCTTGTCCGCGCTGGAGTCGTTCTTCCAAAAGCGGCGGCGCGAGCGGCGCACATACCACGTCGAGAGCGTTTCGACGAATTTTTCAACGGGGCGGGTCGCGTTGGTCACGTCATATTCTTCATACGCCTTCGTCACGTCGCGGACAAGCGCGTTTAACTCGGAGAGCAGCCAGCGGTCAAGGTCGTTGACCACCGCGTTCACCGTCAGCCCTTGCGGCTTGTCGAGGTTGGCGTAGGTCACGAAGAACGAATAAACGTTCCACAAGGTCAGCGTGAAATTGCGCACCACCTCGCCCACGAGGTTCGACGAGAAGCGCCGTTCCTGTCCGGGCGGGGTCGCGGTGTAAAGATACCAGCGCAGCGCGTCCGCGCCGTGTTCGTTGATGACGTCCCACGGCTGGACGATATTCCCCAGCGACTTGGACATCTTGCGTCCCTGCTCGTCCTGAATGTGACCGAGACAGATGACGTTCTTGAACGCCACCTGGTCGTTGAGCAAAGTGGAAATCGCGTGCAGCGAATAGAACCAGCCGCGCGTTTGGTCCACCGCTTCGCAGATGTAATCGGCGGGATACTGCTCCTTAAACTTTTCCTGATTCTCGAACGGATAATGCCATTGGGCGTAGGGCATCGCGCCGGAATCGAACCACACGTCAATCAAATCCTTGACGCGCGTCATCTTCCCGCCGCACTTTTCGCATTTCCAGTGAACGTTATCCACGTGCGGGCGGTGCAAATCGAGGTCGCTCAAATCGCGTCCCGCTTTCTCGGAAAGTTCCGCCACCGAGCCGATACACTCGCGGTGTTTGCAGTCCTCGCACTCCCACACGGGCAGCGGCGTGCCCCAATAGCGCTCGCGCGAAAGCGACCAGTCAATGTTGTTTTCCAGCCAGTTGCCGAAGCGTCCGTTCTTGATGTGTTCGGGGACCCAATGGATGGTCTTATTCAAGTCCACCAAACGGTCCTTCTTCGCGCTCGTGCGGATGTACCACGACTCGCGCGCGTAATACAACAGCGGAGTCTTGCAGCGCCAGCAGAACGGATAGGTGTGGGTGAATTTTCCCGCGCGCAACAGCAGACCGCGCGCGCGCAAATCCTCGATGATTTTCGGGTCGGCGTCCTTGACGAACATCCCGCGCCAGGGCGTGATTTCGGGGATGAATGTGCCGTCGGGCTGCACGGTGAGCAGGATGGGCAAATCGTATTGCCTGCCCATTTCCATATCCTCTGCGCCGAAGGCGGGCGCCTGATGAACGAGCCCCGAACCGTCCTCGGTGGTGACAAAGTCCGCGAGCAGGACGTAATGCGCGGATTTTTCGATGGGCAAAAAGGAATACAGCGGCTGATACTTCAGCCCCTTGAGTTTCCTGCCCTTGAAGGTTTCCAACACTTTGATTTCCTCGCCCGCGAAAACTTTCTCCACGAGGTTTTTGGCAAGGATGAGTTTTTCCTTCGCGCCTTCGTGTTCGCGCTCGATGGTGACGTAATCCACTTCGGGATGCGCGGCAACCGCCACGTTGGAAGGCAGCGTCCACGGGGTGGTCGTCCACACCAGCAGCGAAGTATCGGGCTTGTCCACGAGGGGGAAGCGCACGAAGACGGACGGGTCTTCCGCGTCGTCATATCCCAGCGAAACCTCATGGTCGGAGAGCGGCGTGCCGCAGCGCGGGCAATAGGGGACAATCTTATAGCCCTTGAAGAGCAGGTCTTTCTCCCACAGGCTTTTGAGAATCCACCAGACCGACTCGATGTATTCGTTGTGATAGGTCACATACGCGGTATCGAGGTCCACCCAAAAGGCGATGCGGTCGGTGAGTTTCTCCCATTCCTGAATGTAAGTAAAGACGGATTGCTTGCACAATTCGTTGAACTTTTCGATGCCGTACTCTTCGATTTGCTGCTTGTTGGTGAAACCGAGCTGCTTCTCCACCTCGATTTCCACCGGAAGCCCGTGCGTATCCCAGCCGCCGCGCCGCGAGACGTGATACCCGCGCATGATTTTATAACGCGGGAACATATCCTTAAACGCGCGCGCGAGGACGTGATGCACGCCGGGGCGTCCATTCGCGGTGGGCGGTCCTTCGTAAAAAACGTATTCGGGTTTGCCTTGACGCTGCTCGACGGTCTTCTTGAAAATGCCCTGCCGCGTCCAGAATTTGAGGACGTTTTCTTCCATCGCCACAACGTCAAGTTTTGAGTTTACGGGTTTGAACATTCTGCCTCCAGCGGGGTGTGAATTACGAGTTACAAGTTACGAGTTACGAGTTATGGTTGCAGCCATTAAACAAAAATCTCTCATCTCACACAGAGACGAGAGACATGCTCACGCGGTACCACTCTGCTTCCTGTCACAAAGACAAGCGCTCATTGGACGACAGTCATCGTCCTGTTCCGCTAACGGAGAACAACTCCGGCTTCCCTTACTTTTCAGCGACTACTCTCTACTCTCTAATCATCTACTCTCTAATCATCTAATCTCTAATCGTCTAATCTCTAGTCTCTGAATTTCAGTTTGCAGCTCCGGGAGGATTTTCGGTTTGCTCCGCAGATTCGCCTTGCACCAAAACGCGAACTCGCTGGCAGCTTCGCAAACGTACTCGTTCCCATCGTCGCTTTTAACGCGGGGGATTATACACGGGGGGCGAAATTTTGGGGAGGGGCAAATTTACGGCGCCATGTTTTTATCGCCGCCTTCAACTTCCTCGCCAATATCGGAAGACTCTGGAAGCCCAACCATAATGGATGGATTCAACTCAGCCCAATCCACCCAGAGTTTGTCGCCTGTGCTGGCGGCGCTGCGATACATTCCAATACCAACCATGCCGCTTGAATAGGATGCGTCACTGCCGGACCAGACCAATATTCCATTGATATAAAACTTAAGCGCGGTATTTTCCGCTGTCACCAGCAAGGTGTTCCAGCCGCCTTGATTGATTGCATTGGTGTATGTCCAATTTTTGAGGGCTGTATATGTTCCATAACTATCTTTCCATACGGAGAACAAGCCGGTGTTGGTGTAATCGAAGGTGTATTCGGTGTTCCACCAGCCCGTTGCATCAAGCACGGGGTTGCCGCGAATGGCAAGCACGTTGGCGCACCCTGCGCAGCCATCCCGTTTCATGCGGGCTTGATATGCCATAGTGGAGTATGTTCCCGTATGGCTGATGGTGACTGCTTTGCCTGCCAGCCCTGTGGTGGTGAAATAATTTGAGGATTCCAATATCCATGTACCGTTGTGAACTGTCCAGCCGTTGGCATTTGTGGTGAACGGGGAATAAAAACCCGCGCTTGGAACATTTACGGTAAAACTTTGCCACGCGCTAAACGGTTGATTTGCTCCATCTATAATGGCGCGCACCCGCCACGCATACGTTCCATTTGCAAGAAGAATGCCGGGCCTGACGGAGCAGGTTCCCGCTCCGCATACGCTTGATGAAAATATTTTATTTAATTTCAAAACGCTGTTTTGATACACCTGCACTTGATATTGCGCCGCATCCGGCACCGCCGTCCAAATGTAAATGATTTTTTTGATTGGAATGACACTGGATGGAAAAACCGTAACTGGAATGTTGGCTGAGGAAAACTCCCGCGTCTCATCTTTTTGCGCTCCGGCTTGTGTTGGAATTGAGCCCCCGCTGAGCGCCAAAACCAGAGCAAGGGTAATGCTCCAAATAATCCAGCGAGTTTGCGATTTCATTTTTTCTTCCTTTCTTTTGCCGTATGTTATCACTTTTGCTTTTTCAGGACGTTTTTTGCAATTCAAATGTTCCTTTTCAAACAAAAAAACCGCCCGTTTTTTTCAAACGGACGGTTGTGATTTTGCGCTGCGCCATTTATGGAGCAACAGCGGTTTTGGCTGCTTCCTTTTCTTTGGCAATCGCTGTCTGCTGCTGCACCGCCGCTTCGGTTGCCATGGTGATAAAGTTCGGCTCCGAAGGAACGCGCTCGCGCCACACATCAAAAATTTCGATGACATATTCGGCTTTGACTTGCTCGTACCACTTGTCAAATTCCGCGTTTTTCAGCTCTTCAAATTGATTGTCGTCAAGCGGGCGTTCCTGCTTGGCAATCAGCTGGATGATGTGGTATCCAAACTGGCTTTGCACGGGCGTGGTGGTGATATCGCCCGGCTTTTCAAGCGCGTACGCGGCGGTTTCAAATTCTTCCACCATTACTCCTTTGCCAAACCAGCCCAAGTCTCCGCCTTGCGCGCCGGAGCCGGTGTCTGTGGAAAGTTCTTTTGCCAATTCCGCAAAGTCTTCGCCGTTTTGTATTCTTGCAATAATGTCAAGCGCTGTTGCCTCATCTTCCACAAGGATGTGGCGCGCCCAAATTTGTTCCTCAACGGGCTTTAAGTCGGCTGTGATGACTTCTTTTAGTTTTCTTTCGAGAATTTGGGTTTCAAATAATTTTTCGTAGCTTTCCGCGTCAAACCCCATCTTTGCCATGCGTTCAGTTGCGTCTTTAAGGTTCTGTTCGTATGCTTCAAGGGTGTATGGCGTTGCGGTTGGGCGCGGAGTGGGGGTGGTTTCAGGAAGACCGCGGTCGGCGGTGGGGGTTTCCTCAGGAAGAGGGGTCGCGGTGGAAGTCGGCGCCGGTGTTGAAGTTTCGGCGGCAGTCTCAACCGTTTCGGGCGTGGATGTCGCTTGTGGAGTGGGGGACGCGGTCGGAGTCTTCGTCACAATTTCAAACGCTTCTGCGGGAATTTCCGGCGTATTGAACGGTGTGGAAGTCGGGGCGGCGGTGGGCGTGCCATTGGGATAAAAATCGAACACGATTTGTTTTTCCGCTTCAATTTCTTCACGGCTGGCTGTGATGCCGCGTTTTGCCGCTTCCTGCCGGATGATTTCTTCCTTAATCATCTGGTCAAGCATGGTTTGACCAATTAATGTGGAAGATTGCAGGG
>DAOTZP010000295.1:0-1944 GCA_034434265.1 Anaerolineales bacterium
GACCGTGTAACGAGTGCGAGCATTGCAAGGCGGTGAACGAAAACCGCTTCATGGATTTAATCGAAATTGACGCGGCTTCCAACAACGGCGTGGACGACATCCGCGACTTGCGCGACAAAATCAACTTCGCGCCGACGCAGGGCAAATACAAAGTCTATCTCATTGACGAGGTTCACATGTTATCGGGTGGCGCATTTAATGCGCTGCTTAAGACTCTCGAAGAACCGCCCCCGCACGCCATCTTCATTTTAGCCACCACCGAGATTCACAAAATTCCCGCCACCGTTTTATCGCGCTGTCAGCGTCACGAGTTTCGCCGCGTGCCGGTGGATGAAATCGTCGCCAACCTCAAACACATCGTCGCCGAAGAAAAACTTCAAGCCGACGAAGAAGCCCTTACCCTCATCGCGCGTCAATCGGCGGGCGGAATGCGCGACGCGCAATCCCTCCTCGACCAGCTCGCCTCCACCGGCGCGAAAATCACGCTCGCCCTCGCGCAGCAAGTTCTCGGCACGGCAACCAGCCAAACCGTCCTCGACCTCGTCGTCTCCATCATCGAAGGTCAGCCCGCGCGCGGCTTGGAGATTATTCATCGCGCCCTCGATTCCGGCGCGGACCCGCGCACGCTTGCGCGGCAGATTGTCGAATACCTGCGCGGACTCATGCTTATTCAAATGGGCAACATCGAACAGGTCGAAGCCACGCGCGAAGTCAAAGCCCAAATGGAATCGCACGCCAAAGCCTTCAGCCCCGCCGAAGTGTTACGGATGATGAAAATCTTCAACAACGCCGCAGTGGAATTGCGCGGCGGCTGGCAGCCGTCTCTCAGTTTGGAACTCGCCCTTGCGGAATCGCTCGAAGCCCCAAGCGACTCTGCTCCCGTAGCGGCTGCCGCCCCCGCGCCCGCGCGGCAAACGACGGGCAAGCCTGTTCCTGCTCCCCAAGTTGAATCCCAGCCCGAAGAGAATCCCGCGCCGCTTCCCAAATCTGAATCGCCCGCCGTCAGCGCGAATCAAGTCGTCAAAGTTTGGAAACAAATTCAATCCTCGCTTCCGAAGAGTCAGGCGAACCTTTCCGCGCTGCTCAACTCCGTCAAGATGATTGACGTGCAAGGCTCGACTCTGGTTCTCGGATTCGCCAGCGAAGTGCTTGTTGAAAAAATGAACAAGCCCGACCAAATCGAAGCGGCGCAAAAAGCCATTCAGGATTTGCTCGGCGTGAAACTCTCCATCCGCTGCATGGTTACCAACGCCAAAGGAAAAATCCCCGCCAACGTCCCGCAAGACGGCATGGTCGCCGCCGCCATCCAACACGGCGGGGAAGTGGTGGATGTGGATTAGAAAATAAATTCGGGACCGTTTTCAAAATATGAGGTTGAATCTTTCCGCTCCCATATTCTTATTGTTTGCCGCCGCCCTGTTTTCGCTCGGGCTTGCGGGTTACATCTTCACCCGCCGCCGCACGCCAGGCTCGGTGTCGCTGGGCATCCTTTCGCTGTTGATTGCCGAATGGTCGCTGACCTACGGGCTGGAAATTGCCGCGCCCGATTTGGCGCAGAAAATTCTGTGGGGAAAGGCGCAATACATTGGGATCGCCTTCATCCCGTTTTTATGGGTATTGTTCACCATCGCTTACACGCTCCAGGGAGAGCGCAGCCGCCGCCTGACCTATGCTTACTGGCTGGGCGTTGTGCCGCTGGTCACTGTGCTGCTGGCGTTTACCAATGAGTCGCACGGGTTGATTTGGCGCGAAACGTTTTTGAAACAGGCCGAGGGAGTGAGCGTATTGGGCGTGAAATATGGCGCATGGTTTTGGGTGCACTTTGCGGCTTCGTATGTGTTTTTGTTGGGCGGCACGCTGCTCATCCTTCGGCGTCTGCGCCAAATGCAAGGGTTATACCGTTCACAAATTGTGGCGTTGATTGTTGCCGTGCTGCTGCCCTGG
>DAOTZP010000296.1:0-6544 GCA_034434265.1 Anaerolineales bacterium
GTCGGCGTGGTGGTAATGGTAAAGGTCGGCGTAATGGTGGGTGTTTCAGTGGGCGTGTTGGTGTTGGTTGGCGTATAAGTCATGGTGGGGGTGGGGGTCTCTGTGGCAAACACGCTTGCCATGGGGCTGGTTTCTGCGGCAAACAGCCAGTAAATCAGCACGCCAAGCCCGCTTAGCACAAAAAGCGCTGCAATCAGGTAAATGGCGCTTTGATAGTTGCGCTGCCTGCGCTTGCGGTAGGAATTAATTACATTCGATGTTGAGTTAATCGGTGGTCTTTTGTTCATTTTATTTCCTTGAAAAAGCGGCAAAAAGCCAAATATGCAGTTTGAACATGCTGAAATGATTTTACCTGAAAAACAAGGCGCGCGGGAATGGATTTACAAGCGCCTCTTGCGGTTATGTTTGTTAACCAAAAGCGCCCGCAGCAGCGCGGGCGTTTTCAAAAGAGCCACCAGTGGGATACGAACCCACGACCTGACGATTACGAATCGTCTGCTCTGCCAGCTGAGCTATGGTGGCGTACAGCGGACGCGATTATACAGGAAAGGTCACAAACCCGCAAGTTTTTTATTTTACGCATTGTCTAGTAAGTATGAAAAATAACATCAACGTTGCCATGATTTCTTATCACACCTGCCCGCTGGCGGCGCTCGGCGGAAAAGACACCGGCGGCATGAACGTTTATGTCCGCGACCTGACGCGCGCGCTCGGCGCAATGGGCGTGCATGTGGATGTCTTCACGCGCTCGCAGGACGAACACGCCCCGCATATTGTTCATGAGCTGGGGTATGGCAACCGCGTTGTCCACATTCAGGCAGGACCGGAAGCCCCCAAAAGTAAAAGCGACATTGCGCAGTATATCCCGGAGTTTGTGCAGGGCATTGAGGAATTTGCCCGCCAAAAAAACATTCAATACGACATTATTCACAGCCACTATTGGATGTCTGGATTGGCAGCCAGCCAACTCAGCAAGTCTTGGGGCGGCGCGCCTGTTGTTCACATGTTTCACACGCTGGGCGAGATGAAAAACCGCGTTGCCCGCTCGCAGGATGAACTGGCGGGGGAAGACCGTTTGCAAGGCGAGCGGCGCGTGCTTGCCCGCGCAGACCGTATTATCGCCGCCACCCTTGCCGAATTAACCCAGTTGCGGTTTCTTTACAAAGCCGACCAACACAAAATTACCGTCATCCCCCCCGGCGTGGATGTCAGCCATTTTTACCCCATCCCCGCCGACGAAGCAAAAGCATTCATTGGTCTCAAACCCGATGACCGTATGATTTTATTTGTTGGGCGCATTGAACCGCTCAAAGGGCTCGATACCCTCATCCGCGCCATGTCCTGCCTCGATACGCATCAACTCCCATTGCCGGTTCACCTGGCTGTAATTGGCGGCGAGCCAAACGCCCAGCCCGAAAAAATGACAGAGGAAATGGCGCGGATTCAAAAACTGTGCGACGATTTGTGCATGGGCAACATGGTTGTATTCCTCGGCAAGCGCGGACAGGATACCCTGCCTTACTATTACTCCGCCGCCGAGGTGGTCGTTATGCCGTCTTTGTATGAATCCTTTGGCATGGTTGCGCTTGAAGCAATGGCGTGCGGCACGCCCGTTGTCGCTTCGGAAGTGGGCGGGCTTGGCTACCTTGTGCAAAACGAAGTGACAGGATTCACCATCCCCGACAGCGACCCGCAGGCGCTGTGCGAAAAATTATCCCTGCTTTTGAACGATTCCCGTCTCCACGCGCAAATGGGGCTTGCCGCCGCGGAGTATGCCAAATCCTACGCATGGGAGCGGATTGCAGCGCAAATCCTTAAAGTGTATAACGAACTGACTTCGTAATATTTATTTCTCCGCACGGTGAATGGCAATCGTCCCAAACATCAGCCGTTTGAAATGGATATTTTTGAATCCTGCCATTTTCAGCCGTTCCGCCATATCTTCCGCAGTGACAAATCCCTCGGTGGTTTCGGGCAGATAGCGGTACGCCTCGCCAACCCCGGTGATGAGTTTGCCCAGCGCGGGAATAATAACGTGCATGTGAATCCAAATAAACGGCGAGAGGATGTTTTTCTTCGGGCGCGTGGTGTCCAAAATTACAATCCGTCCGCCCGGTTTCAGCACGCGGTATTGTTCCTCAATGGCTTGATTCAGATTAATCACATTCCGCATGAGAAAACCGGAAATTACCGCGTCAAACGAATTGTCTTGAAAGGGAAGTTTCAACGCATCGGCGGCGGAAAAGTTGAGGCTGCCGTTTTTTTTGCCAACGCGCATCATTTCGAGGGTAAAGTCAGACGCGATGATTTTCGCCTGCGGAAATTGAGCCGCGGCTTCGCGCGCCAAATCGCCCGTGCCGGTTCCCAAATCCAGCAGCGTGGAATGAGCGCTCATCCCCGCCAGTTGAATCACCATTTTTCGCCAGCGAATATCCTGCCCGCCGGTCATCAGCCGATTCATCAAGTCGTAGCGTTTTGCAATTTTTGTGAACATGCTTTGCACATAAGCGGCGCGTTCGTTTCCTGTAAGTTGAGTCATACGGTCTCCTGTAAAATTTTTTGCAATTATACGTTATACTGCCCGCGCAAATATTTTACGAGGTGAGATGTGATGCAACAAACAATTAATTGGAATGCGTGGGGGCTGGCAATTCGTCCGCGCACGCTGCCCGCCGCCGCCGCAGGCGTAACAATGGGCGCGGCGCTTGCCTGGCGCGACGGATATTTTCGACTCGATGCGGCATTGATTTGTTTGCTCGCCGCTTTATTGCTGCAAATTGGCAGCAACCTTGCCAACGATGTCTTTGATTTTGAGCGCGGCGCCGATACGCATGAGCGGCTTGGTCCCACGCGCGTCACGCAGGCGGGGCTGCTTACGCCCGCGCAAGTGAAAACCGGCATGGGCGTTGTTTTTGCATTGGCGGCGCTGCTTGGTTTATATCTCATTTGGCTGGGCGGGCTTCCCATCTTAATCATCGGCGTTGCTGCCATTGTTTCCGCCATTGCCTACACCGGCGGACCGTTTCCGCTGGGTTATCATGGCTTGGGCGATATCTTCGTTTTTATTTTTTTTGGTTTGGCTTCGGTGGCTGGCACATATTATGTGCAGGCGGGTTTTGTTTCAGCCGCCGCATGGTGGATGTCCATTCCGCCCGGATTAATTATTACCGCAATTTTGGTGGTGAACAATTTGCGCGATTTGGAAAATGACCGCAAGGGGAATAAAAACACGCTGGCGGTGAAATTGGGCGAACGCGCGACGAGGATTCAATACTTGATTTGTTTGCTCGTGGCGTATTTGACATTGCCCCTCGCCGCGTTTTTGGGACTCATTTCCTGGTTTTCCCTGCTGGCTTGGCTTTCACTCCCGCTGGCTTTTCGCGCCGCGCAAGTGGTGATGACGCAAAGAGGCCGCCCGTTAAATTCCGCGCTGGCTGGCACAGGTCAAACCGCGCTGGCGTTCAGTCTGCTGTTTTGGGCGGGGATGGCGTTTTAGCCCGAAATTTTGTTAACTCACAAACTTCCACTTGCATAATTTTCTTTCCGCCCAATCCACTGTGTAATACATGCCAATTCCCAAAATGCTCATGGCAATCACGCCCGCGTACATGGCGGGATAATTAAACAGCGTGCTGCCGTTATAGTAGATGTAATATCCCAGCCCATATTTGGTGGCAAACAACTCGGTGATGTAAAGCACCGCCACCGCTGTGCCAATGGATTGGCGCAGCGCGGTTAAAATGGCGGGCAAACTGGCGGGCAGGTACACAAAGCGCAGCAGCGCTCTGCGTCCCGCGCCCAAACTTCGCAGGCTGAGAATCAACTGCGGGGGCAGCCCTGCCGCCTGGTCGCGGACGAGGACGACAATTTGGAAAAATAAAATCAAAAAGATGAGCGTGATTTTTGCCAAATCGCCAATGCCAAGCAAAAGCAGCACCACCGGCACAAACACCACTTTGGGAATGGGGTAGAGCAAATAAATCACGGGGGAGAAGATTCTATCCAGCCGTTTTGAGCCGCCGATGATTAAGCCAATCGGCGCGGAAATCATCACAGATAAAAACATCCCCGCCGTTACGCGCCAAAGGCTGTGCACAAAGTGTATGGATAATTCTTTGATTTGCTGAAAAAAAACAAAAAACACTTCCAGCGGCGCGGGCAAAATGGGGCGTTGAAGCAGCATGGCGGCGAGCTGCCAAAGAACGGTCAAGCCAAGCGCGGCGAAAAAAATATCACGCCGTTTCATGCGGATTCTCCTCCCGTTGAAAGCGGATTGGGGAGAGGGGAGTTTCGCATTTCCTTCCACAACGCTTCACATAAATCTTGATAAGCGCGGCTTCCTTTGAATTCTGTTTTTCCGGCATTTGGGTTTTCAATCACCTGCGGGGCGCGCTTCAAAAGAAGAATCTTTTTTCCCAATGCGGCGGCTTCTTCAATCGCGTGGGTGACAATCACCAGCGTTAAGTTTTGTTCTTGGCACAGCGAGAGCGTCAGGTTTTGCAAATCTTCGCGGGTGATAGCGTCCAGCGAAGAGAAAGGCTCGTCCATCAAAATCAAATCGGGGTCGAGCGCCAGCGTCCGCGCGATGGCGGTGCGCTGCCTTTGCCCGCCGGAAATTTGGGATGGATATTTTTCCGCAACGTGACTCAGCCCCAGCCTTTCCAGCCATTCGTCCACAGTTTTTTCGGGTTGAAAGTTTTTGGGTGTGTGTTTTCCATCCTCCCCGTAGAAGCCGCGCACTTGCAAGCCAAGCGCGGCGTTTTCGCGCACGGTTGCCCATGGCAGCAGACCGTAATCTTGCAAAATTAATCCCGTCTGCGGGCGCGGACGCGCGAGCGGCTGTCCTTCAATTTTGATTGTGCCGCGCGTGGGAAATTTCAAACCCGCCAGCAAATACAGCAGGGTGGTCTTTCCGCAGCCCGAAGCGCCGAGAATTGTCCACGTTTCACCGCGTTGGATGTTGAGAGTTAATCCTTCAAACAGCGGCGCGTGATGCGGATATGCAAAAGTGAGGGAGTCAAGTTCAATCATGGAAAAAGACAGCCACCGGCTGGTGACTGTCTTTGAATTATATTACGTCTGAATGGAAAGCGGAGTGAATTTTATTGCGCTAATGCTCCGCGTGATGTTTGCTCTGAAATGGCAGATACCGCGCCGCAAGGCTGAAGCCGATGAGCCAGTAACTGATGACCAGCGCGGCGACTGCAAACTCCACCCAGGTGGGCGTATAAGAGCTGACGCGAATGGTTGGCGTGTATGGGTCGTATGTGGAGGTGGCAATCAGCCCCGCGAAGTTGTAATTCCAGCGGGTGAGAATTGCCGCGAAAATTGGAATGACGGAAAAGCCCATCAGGTAGCGGAAGTTTTTCACGCTTTTTGCAGCCAGCAGCGCGGCTCCGGCAATGACCGGCAGCAGTATTTGTCCAAGCCAAAAACCCAGCGAATATGGCGCAATGGCGTTTAACGCTTCGGTTTGCAGGGCAATGTTGCGGTCAAATGAGTAGTAATTGGTTACCGCCCAATCCCAAAGGCGCAGGTAGGTGAGCAGCAAGGTAATGCCCCCGGCGATTCTTGCCACATCGTACAGCACATCATCTTTCACCAAGCCCGGGCGCATAACGCGGAAGACGATTACGCCCATGAAGAATAGCAAAGCGGTTCCGCCGCTCATTGCCGAAAAGACAAATTGAGTCGGCGCGCTGGGGTTGAACCAAATGCCGCGCCCGTACAACACGGAATAGGTGGCGCCGAGCGATGCCTGATGCAGCAGGGAGAGCGTTAACCCGATGACGGCAAGGACTGGACCAAATTTATGAAGCCAATGCGCGGCGGTATTTGCCATGTTGGAAATTTTTTTGACAATCGGGAATTTTTGATGCCACGGGTGGTCATGGAAGAATGAATGTTCCGTAATGACAGGCGCTAATTCCGCAATGAGGACCGTCAAGTATAACACCACGCACATGGTAATTTCCCATAACAGCGAGTGCGCCTGCCAGTAAACAATTGGATGCCAAAAGCGCAGCGGCTGACCCAAATCCATCAGCAGAACCAAACCGGCGGTTGAGTAGCCTAAAAATCCGAGCAGCACGGCAAGTTTGCCAATCACTTCAAATCGTTTGATGCGCAGCAAATAGACGATGACGCCGAACAGAAACGCCGAACCGCCCAGCGCAATGGCGGACAGGTCAATTGAAATCCACAAGCCCCAGGGAACTTTGTTGGAAAGACCCGTGACTTGCAGCCCGTCCCGAAGCACAAAGAATACGCCGACCAATCCAAACAGCACGCCTGCAATCAGCAGCGCCATCCAATACGGGAAGATGTCAACATACTTTTTGCCCAAACGCACTTCTGGGTAGTGAATTGTAGTTTCCATAACCTAACTCCCTTGGAAGCGGTTGTCAATTTGCGGGGGAATGTAATACACGCGCGGTTCGGTGCTTAATTCCTCCCGCAGACGCAGGATTGTTTTTGCTTCAGCCAGCGCGGTGGAAATGGGGCTGTTGTGGTCATTCAAATCGCCGAAGATGCGCGCTGTGGT
>DAOTZP010000297.1:0-14816 GCA_034434265.1 Anaerolineales bacterium
GCTGGGAAATTTCAATTTCTTTGGAACGCGGAATGGAAGAGAACGCGATGAGTCCGTAAGGCGTTTCGCTGGGCGGCATGGCAAAGCCGTTTTCCGTGCCGACAAACGAGGCGCTGTCTTGCGAAGCTTCAAAGCCGAGCGGCGTTGCGTTTTCGGCGGGGGCAAGGAAGGGAATATCTTTTTGTTCCGCGCCCATGTTGACCATGACGGTTTTATCGGTATTGTTCAAAATGGAATACACGGCAAACATCTGCGCGTTTTGGGCGTCTGAAAAGTCAAAGAAAAGTTGCAGCGAAGAAAGTTTAAGCGTGGAGTAATCTTCCGTTGAATCGTAAACGGTAATGACGGGCAGAAACACTTCGGTTTCGCCTTCCTTGACCACCACAAATTCGGAGGAATAGCTCATGCCGTTCACGCTGGCTTCGGCAAGGAAAATGCGGTTTTCGGGCATTTCCACATTTTCAAACACATACGTTCCGTTGGGGGTGAGCGTGGTTTCCAGCGTCAATACTTCTTGCGCGCCGGAGGTCATATCGCCGCCGTGTTCGTAGCCATGCAAGGTGATTTTCACATCAGCAGGCAGGGCTTCGCCTGTTTTATTTTCCACCAGCCCGTTGATTTTTCCAAATCCCGGGATTGGCTCCGCTGCGGAAGTTGATTCGGCTGGCGGGGTGGATTCTGCGGCGGGCGTGGATTCGGCTGGGGATGCGGCTTCGCCCGCGGGTGTGGATTCGGCTTGGGAGGCGGTGGCGGTCGGTTCGGGTTGGGCAGTCGGCTCCACCTGCGCCACAGGCGCGGCAAAGGTCAGCGAGCGGAGGTACACAACAACCGCAGCCAGTTCTTCCTCGGAAAGATTCGCTCCAAAGGCGGGGATATCATCCTTGCCTTTTTGGGCAAGCATTTTCAGCGCGTCCGCCGAAAGCGCAGACATGGTTTCGAGGTTGGAGAAGTAGGCTTCGCAATCGGCGCAGTTGGCTTTAAACAGTTCTTTGCCTTTGGCGAGCTGTTCTTCCGTAGTGTGCAGGGTGAAGGCGTAACCGACCACGTCCCAGCGTTCCTTATCCGTGAGGCTGGTGAAGGGCGGCATAAAACGTTCGATGTTTCCGCGTGTGACTTGAATGTACCAGTCGGACGGTTTGGCTTTGTTGGCGACTTCATCCAACCCCAGCGCGGCGACTTTGACGGGCAGCTGTTTGCCTTGTTCGCCATCGCCCAAGCCTTTTTCGCCGTGGCAGGCGGCGCATTTTTCGGCGTAGATTCTCGCGCCGTTGGCAATATCCATTGGCTGCGAAGGGTATAACGCGCCAAGCGTGGGGACGGGCGTGGGGGGAACGTAGTTGGGCGGCGGGGTGACATCTGCCGCGAGGGTCATGTTGCAGGCGGAAAGAAATCCTGCGAGTGAAACAAGTACAGCGAAAATGATAAGACGAATTTTCATGGAGTCCTTGGGGAGACTGGCAACTTGGTAATTACCAATTACCAATTACTAATTACTTAATGACTTGCCGCATGAGGGGCAAAATTTGTCCGAGACGAGAACGGGCTTGCCGCATTTGGGGCAGAAGCCCGCAGATTTTTCTCCGCGTTGTTTGCGGCGGGCGGCAATCATGGCTTCGATGTCGTCATCGGTGAGCGAGGCGGGCTGCGATGCGGCTGCATCCGCGCGGACGGCTTCGGCGGCTTTTTCAATGCGCGATTCGGCGGTGGCGGCAAATGCTCCATTGGTGATTTCATCGAGGCGGCGGAGCACATCCGCGCCTTTTTTGAGCAGGGCGGCGCGCTGTTCGGGGTAATCTTCGGCGGGAATTTTGCCGAGACGGTGGTCAAAGTCCAGTTCTTGCAGGGCGTTGACGATGCGGTCGCGCTCGGCTTTGAGCGCGGAAATTTCATGCGAGTCATCGCCGCGCATACGCCGGGCGCGCTGTGTGAAGGGAGCGTATAAATACACGCCGACAAGCAGGAGCGTGGCAAAGGTGAGAAATATTGAACCGATTTCCATGTTGATTATTGAATCCCTTCGATGACGGTTTGAATTTCGCCGACCGAGGTGAAGGGACCGATTTTGACATGACGGAGGATTCCTTCGCGGTCAATGAAGTAGGTTTCAGGCACTCCCATTTGACGGTTGAGGATGGCGGAGATTTCGGTGCGCAGGTCCGGGGCGTTGGGGAAGGTGATGTTGAATTTTTTAAGGTATTGGCGCGAGCCGACTTCGGTATCCACATAGGCGACGCCGATGAAGACGACTTCATCGCCGTTTTTGTATAATTGCCATGCTTGTTCGAGCTCTGCGGCTTCCTGCTCGCAGGGTTTACACCACGAAGCCCAAATGTTTATTACCACAATCTTTCCGCGAAAGTCGGAAAGTTTCATCCGCGGGATGCCCTTGTATTCGTAGCCTTTGTAATAGACCAGTTCAAAATCCGGCACGGGTTCGTTGAGGGCAGCCATGGGGTTGCGGGCGCGGTTGAGTCCCATGCCGACGAGGGCGAGCAAGCCAATCAGAAACGCCCAGATGAGAATTTGCGCCCAAAGCGGCACGCCTTTTTTTTGCGCGGGGGTTGTTTCCAAGGTCATTCTACATTCTCCGTATTTTTAATACCTGACAGACTCTTAAACCCTGTCAGATATTATTTTTTTATTTCTGTTTTTTTAATTCCTCTTCCATGCGCTTGATGTAATCATCTTCCTGCAACGCGGCGGAAGATTCGTCTTCATTGTCTTCGCTTTCGGTTTTGCTGGTCCATGCTTTCATGGTGCGGAAGAGGATGACCACGCCCGCGAGAATCAACACGGGGGGAATGAGATACATCAGCCAGAAGAATCCCTGACGGGGAGGTTCGGCAAGCACGCGCGCGCCGTAATGCAGTTCAAAGTATTCGTAAATTTCCTGCTCGCTTTTTCCTTCCGCCAGCATGGTGCGGATTTGCTCGCGCCATTCCTTGCAAGCGTCTGTGGGGCAAACATCAAGCGGGGTGCTTTCGCATACGGGGCAGTACAAATTGCGCGCAATTGCGTTCACTTCGTCATCGGTGGGAGTGGTGTCTTGGGCAAGCGCGATGGTGAAGGAAGAAAATATCAACGCAAGAAAAAGCGCAAACGATAAAAAGCGTAATTGGTAATTGGTGATTGGTGATTGGGAATTCATCTTCCATCCTGCGATTAGTCGGCTGCGCTGGGCTGGCGGCTGCCGCGCTTGACGCGCGCTTGCTCCTCGGCGGGGTCTTTATCGGGCCAGGCGGCATAGAACACGCCGAACATGAACATGAGGCTGCCAATCCACAACCAGTTGACAAGCGGGTTGACGTAAATCTTAAACGTGGCTCCCATGTTTGAGACGGGCTGCCAATCCACAAGGAGGATGTAGAGGTCATCGCGCAAGGTGGAGTGCAGTCCGGGGATGGTCATGTTTTGCTGTGAGTCAAAGTAGTAGTCAATGCGCGGGGTGAGCCGCCCAATGTAAATTCCGTTTTCGTAAATATCCACCACTGCGCGGGTGTAGTTGACTCCCGCGCCGCGGTCATCCCATGAGGCGAGCTCGCGGTATTCAACGGTATAGCCTTCCAGTGAAATTTGTTCGCCAGCCGCCAGCGTGCCTTGCGTTTCTTTTTGAAAGACTTCAATACCGAGAATGCCGATTGCCATCAACATCATGCTGATGTGGATGATGTATCCGCCGTAGCGGCGGCGGTTGCGCCCCATTAAGCGGGTGAGCGCGGTGAAGAAACTTTCGTTCTGCGCTTTTTGGCGGGCGCGCGCGCCGCGCCAAAATTCCTGCAAGGTGACCAGCAGTACAAAGGCAATCAGGAAGAAGCCTGTCAGCGCAATCCAATGATTGGTGTAGGTGAAGAATAACACTGCGGTAATGATGGCGGCAATTAACGCGGATTTCCACAACGCTTTGCCAAGGGTCTGTATGGTGGAATGTCCCCACGCCGAAAGCGGGGCGACTCCCATCAAGAACATGAGGGCGGCAAAGAGCGGCGAAACCGCGCGCTCGTAGAACGGCGGACCGACGGTCACTTTTTGCCCGGTGAACAGTTCGGAAATGAGCGGGAAGATGACTCCCCAGAAGCACACCACCAGCACGCTCATAAACAGCAGATTGTTAAGCAGGAAGAACGCTTCACGCGACAGCATGGATTTCATTTCTGTTTCGCCGCTGAGCAGGGGCCAGCGCCAGATGAGCAGCGCGACAGAGACGATAAACGTCAAGCCGATGAAGGCAAAAAAGAGCGGACCGATGGCGCTTTCGGCAAACGAGTGAACAGAGGATAAAACGCCGGAACGGGTGAGGAACGTGCCAAAGATAACCAGCGCGTAAGTCAGGATGATGAGAATCATGTTCCAGTGTTTGAGCTGTCCGCGCTTTTCTTGAATCATCACCGAGTGCAGGAAGGCGGTTCCGGTCAGCCATGGCATAAAGGCGGCAATTTCCACCGGGTCCCAGCCCCAGTACCCGCCCCAGCCCAGCACGTCGTACGCCCAGCGCCCGCCGAGAACAAGCCCAAGGGAGAGGAAAAGCCAAGCCCACAAAGACCAGCGGCGGGTAAGACGAATCCAGCGGTCATCGGTTCGCCCGGTGATTAAAGCCGCGAGCGCAAAGGCAAACGGGATGACGTAGGAGACAAATCCCAGATACAGCATGGGCGGGTGAATGACCATGCCCGGATGGCGCAGCAGCGGATTCAATCCGCGCCCGTCCTGCGGGGTGAATAAGGTCGCTCCGGCAGGGGCAAAGAAGTGCGGCTCCACCGCGCCGCCAACGTTCCAAAAGCGGGTGAACGGGTTTTCGTAAAAGACATTCAGCCCGAGGAAGAAGGCAACCGTGACGGAGGAGACGACAATCACCCACGGCAGAAACTCAATATCACGCTCCCATTTGCGGATGGTGACGGCGGAAGTAAAGAGCGCCAGCAGCCATGACCAAAAGAGCAGCGAGCCTGCCTGTCCGCCCCACCATGCCGTGATTTTGAGGTAGGTGGGCATACTGCGGCTGGTGACTTCGTACACGAAGGCGACTTCGTAATGGTCGTTGACCAGCAAATAAATCAACACGGCGGCGGCAATGCTGATGAGCGGAAACAACAAGAGCATGGCGCGCCGCGCGCTTTCAATCATCGCCAGCGATTTTTTCTGCGCCCCATAAGCAGCCGCAGCGACACTGTAAACTGCGGTAATAAAACTTACCACTAAAACGCCGTATCCAAATTCTGCCAACATAAAATGCAATCCTGTTTGGTTTGTTGATTTAATTTAATTTGCCGCTTGCGCGGGGACAGCCTCTTCGTACTTGGTGGGGCATTTAAGCAGCAGCTCGTCGGCGTGGAAGACTCCGTTTTCATCAACTTTGCCGGTCATAATGGCTTGCGCTTCATTGCGGAGCAAGTCCGGCATGACGCCTTCATAAATGACCTTCACACGCTGGCGGGTCGGGTCGTTGACCGCTTGGTACAGCACAAGGGCAAGCCCGCCCTGCGCTTCAATTTCCGCGTTATCGCCGGGGACGTGCGCGACTTCAAAGGTCAAGGTGAGCGTGGAGGCGTCGTATTGAATCGTGTCGCCAATCACCGCCCCGGAAAGGCGCAGGCTTTTGCCAACCGCAGCCGGACCTTCGGCTTTGAGCTCGTCCACTGTCATAAAGTATTCCTTGCTTGCCTGAGTGGATGAAACAATCAGGTACACCACGGCAGCCAAAATAAGCAAACCGCCCAGCATAAATTTTGTTCGTTGCATGTATTCCTCCAGTCGGTAAAACGCAATCGGTAAAAAGGGAAAAGACGTAAGCGCCAAATGTTACAAGCATTGTCCATTTTACATAACGAGATTAAATATCCATGAGTTTGGAATAGACGGATGTCACATAAAACGCGTAATTTTGTACTATCTTCCATCCCGAATGTCCCATACCGAAATTGTGCGGCAGGACGTACAATAACGCGAATTGAAGAAAACAAAGGAGATTTGCATGAAAAGATTTTCAACCTTCTTACTGCTCATCTTGTTTTTAATGCCCGCGCAGCTCGTTTTGGCGCAATCGAACGTTCAGGCGCAAAACAATCAGGTGACGTTTGACTTTCCCAACACCGCAACCTTTTCAGCCACGCTGACTTCCAGCGCGGAAATTACCTCCATCACACTGGAATACGGCAACCGCGAGCTGACCTGCGGCGAAGTGATTGCCAAAGCCTACCCGCAATTCAACAGCGGAAAAAGCGTGAACGTGGAATGGACATGGGACATGCGCCAAAGCGGGTCACTGCCGCCCGGCGCGCAAATTTGGTGGCGATGGAAATACACCGACGCCAGCGGCGCGGAATTTACCACCCCCGAACAAACCGCCGCCTGGCTGGATGATGTTCACCCCTGGCAGACCATCACCAAAGGCGACCTGCGCCTGCACTGGTACGGCAACAGTGAACAATTTGCCCAAACCCTGCTCGATGCAGGCGTGGAAGGTCTGCGCCGCAACAAAGAGCAAGCCGGGTTGGAAACAGACGCGCCGATTGACCTGTTCATTTACCCAAACTACGATGACATGCGCGAAGCCATCCTCTACGAACCTTCGTGGACGGGCGGCATGGCATTCCCCGAACAAAACATCTTTATCATGGGCATCTCTTCCGCCGATATGGAGTGGAACAAAAATACCGTCATTCACGAACTCACGCACATCCTTATTGGTCACTTCACGTTTTCATGTATTGGCATTGTTCCCACATGGCTGAATGAAGGTCTCGCCATGTACGCCGAAGGCGAGCTGGATGCAAGGTCGCAATCGCAGCTTGACGCCGCCATTGCAAGCAACAACCTCATCACCCTGCGCTCGCTTAACGGCGGCTTTTCGGAGCTGCCCGACAAAGCCAACCTCTCTTACAGTCAATCGCAAAGCGTGGTGAAATTCTTAATCCAAACCTATGGGCGGCAAAAGATGACAGAACTGCTCACCGCCTTGCGCGACTCGAAACCGATTGATGAGGCGCTCATGGAAGTATATGGATTCGACACCGACGGGCTGGAAGACGCCTGGCGCAGCGCGGTAAAAGCCCCCCCGCGAGCCGTTTCCGCGCAGCCGACCTCGCTGCCCACCCCGACCGTTGTGCCAACCTACCCGCCAATTTCCGGCGCGCCGCTTGCTGTCACGCCCACGCCGTATGTCGTCCCCACATCTTCTTTTGACGGGCAAAACAACGCGCCCTCCGAACAAGACCCCGAAATCACCAGCCCGCTGGAAGACAGCAGTTTTTGGACGCTCTCCATCGTCATGGTGTGTTTTTGCGGGTTAACCCTGCTGGTCATCAGCGTCTTCGTGCTGGGATTCGTCGTCCGCAGAGCAAACGCCAAATATCAAGGAGAAACTCATGCGTAAATTTAACAAACTCATCCTCGCGTTGATTTTGCTGGCTTCATTGTTGAGCATTGCCGGAACGCCCTCGCAATACGGCGTGCCGCTGAATCAAGCGCTGGTGTACGCGGGCAGCGAATCCACCAACCCGCGCATGTACGACCCCGCCACCACCTACACCGCCGGAGATAAAAAAGTATTCAGCGGGCTGGTCTCGTTTGACCCGCGCTTAAACCTCACCCCCGACCTCGCCGAACGCTGGGACTTAAACAGCGAAGGCACGGTTTATACGTTTTATTTACGCAAGAACGCAGCATTCCACAACGGCAAACCCGTCACCGCGCGGGACTTTATCTACTCGTGGGAACGCGCGTTGAATCCCGCTACACAATCTGATACCGCGCTGACCTATCTCGGCGACATTCTCGGCGCGCGCGAGTACGCCGCAGGCAAGGCGCAATCGGTCAGCGGATTGAAAGTCATAGATGACCACACCCTGCAAGTGACCATTGACGCGCCCAAGCCATACTTTTTGCTTAAACTCACCTACGCCACCGCCTTCGTGGTGGATAAAGAAAATGTGGAAAGCGGCGCAAACTGGGTATATAGACCCAACGGCACAGGTCCCTATAAACTGACCGAGTGGAAGTCCAATGAATATATAATTTACGAAGCAAACGAAAATTTTTATCTTGGCAAGCCTTCCATTCCGTATATTGTGGTCAAACTTTATGCGGGCAGCAGCGTGCGCCTGTTTGAAACCAAAGACGTGGATGTGGCGGCAGTCGGCTCGTATAACGCGGATAGATTCCTCGACCCGGCCGAGCCGCTTTCCAAGCGTCTGCTTACCGGCGTGAGCCTGTGCACGAGCTACGTCACATTCGACGTTACAAAGCCGCCGTTTGATGACGTGAACGTCCGCAAGGCGTTTAGCATGGCGTTTGACCGCCAGCGTTACATTGACGTGGTGATGAGCGGCAAAGCCCTGCCCGCCAAAGGAATCTTTCCGCCCGGTTTGCCCGGCTTCAACACCCAGCTCAAAGGTCTGCCCTACGACCCCGCGCAAGCGCGCGAGTTGTTGAAAGCATCCAAGTATGGAACGAAACTCCCCGAAATCGTTTATACCAACAGCGGCATTGGCAGCTATGTCAGCCCGGATGTGGCGGCAATGGTGAACATGTGGGAGGAAAATCTCGGCGTGAAAATCAAAATTGAAAACATCGAGTACAACTTTTACTACGACCAGATTTACGCGGGCAATCACGGGCAAATTACCAGCGGCGGATGGTGCGCCGACTATCCCGACCCGGAAAATTTTGCGGACGTGCTGTTTCACAGCGGGTCAAGCCAAAATCACGGCAAATACTCCAACGCGGAGTTGGATAAACTGCTCGAAGCCGCGCGCGTGGAACGCGATGTGAGCAAACGCATTGCCATGTATCAGCAAGCCGAGCAGATGATTGTGGACGACGCGCCGGTGTTGTTCACCACACACTCGCTTTCATATCAACTGGTGCAGCCGTATGTCAAAGGCTATGTCTTCACGCCGATTGATGTGCCGATTGAACGGTATATGTGGCTGGAAGGGAAGTAAGTGGAGATTGGCTAGGGTGTTGCTTGAATTGCAAGTTGCACGGTTGCAATTTTGCCCGCCAAACTTGCAACCGAAAATTCAAATGGCAAAAATCCCCCGGGCTGAATGGCTTCTCCCTGCCAGCGTTTGAGACCGACCACCTGACCTTTTTCATCATACGCAACTGCCGCAACCCACACACGGGCTGCGGCTTTTGATTCGGCTGGCAAATAGGCTTTGCCGCCCACCCGCGCAACTTTACCCGCCGAATCAATTTGAATGACGACATCAGTCAATTGCGCGGGGAGATACCGCCCGCCATCCGTTTGCATGGCGCTGAGCAGCCGCGCCTGCGGAGCGACCCCCGCTGTGAGGTTGGGAAAAAAGGCATACACAGGCAGCGAAGCGTTGGGCGCAATCACATCCAGCGGGGCAAAAGCGGTTTGACTGACAACGACTTGATTGTTTTCATCCAGCAAATTAATTTGCGCCCAGACGTTTTCCAAAAAAGCGGGCGTAATGTTTTGAATTAAAGCAAAGCACCACAAGCCGGGCTCAAACGCGCGGTGGCAAACCAGCTGGGTAATGGGAACAGGCTGCGGGGAAGGAGTCGGCGCGGCGGCGAGCGGGGCGGATGGGTCGGGGATGAGGAGCGTCCCGCCAATGGGCATACTGTTCGGGCTGATGTTCGGATTCGCCGCCCTTAACAAATCCTGCGGGATGTTGAATTTTTCCGCAAGCCCGCTGAACGTATCGCCCGATTGAATAATGTATAGATGCGGCGTATTGGTGGGGGCGGGCGTTTCGATGACGACGATGACACTCGGCGCGGAAGTTGCGCCCGGCGTGGATGTGAAATATGGGTTTGGGGAATCATGAAAGGTGCCCGGCGCGGGCTGCGCGGCGCATGAAACCAGCGCAAAAGAGAAAACCAGCAAATGTGAAAAGACTTTCATCTTGGGCGTGATTATAATAGTGCGTCGTTGCCTTTATGATTGTTAAAAAATTATTTTCATAAAGGCGGCAAATCATCTTTTGGAGGAAACATGAAATATCGTCATCTCGGTAAAACGGGAATCAAAGTCAGCGAACTTTCTCTTGGCTCGTGGGTTACGTTTCACAATCAGGCGGATGTGAAAGCCGCGCAGAATATGATGGCGGCGGCGTATGAACACGGGGTGAACTTTTTCGATAACGCGGAAGTGTACGCGGGCGGAAAATCGGAAGAGGTGATGGGCGCGGCGTTGAAGAAGTTGAAATGGCGCCGCGGCAGTTACCTTGTTTCAACAAAATTCTATTGGGGACTGCACGACGGCGTAAACGAGCGCAACACGCTCAACCGCAAAAGATTGATAGAAGGAATCAACGGCTCGTTGCAGCGTTTCGGGCTGGATTATGTGGATGTGATTTACTGCCACCGCCCCGACCCGTCAACGCCGATTGAAGAGACCGTGTGGGCGATGCACAACATCATCGAATGGGGCAAGGCGCTGTATTGGGGAACTTCCGAATGGGCAGCTTCGGAAATCGTTGAAGCGATTCAAATTGCCGAGCGTCATCACCTGCACAAGCCGGTGGTGGAACAGCCGCAATACAACATGTTCGAGCGCAAACGCCTCGAAGGCGATTACGTCCGTTTTTATAAAGAATATGGCTACGGCGCAACCATTTGGAGTCCTTTGGCTTCGGGCTTGCTTTCGGGCAAGTACAACAACGGAATCCCCAAAGGCAGCCGCGGCGCATTAAAAGGCTACGATTGGTTGAAAGGTCACCTGACCGACGGGAAAAAGCTCGCCAAAGTCGCCGCGCTTGCGCCGATTGCCAAAGAGCTCGGCTGCACCATGTCGCAGCTGGCGCTGGCGTGGTGTTTGAAAAACCCGTTTGTCAGCACGGTCATCACCGGCGCGAGCCGCGTGGAGCAAGTGCATGAGAACATGAAAGCGGCGGAGTTTGTGGAGAAACTGACGCCGGAGATTATGGAAAAGATTGACGTGATTTTTGAAGTGAAAAAAGAAGAAGAGGAAGAGTAAAGAGCAGGACGGGCTTTTGCAAATTAACAACTGATGTTACGCAGGCAAAAGATTTTCACCATTGAGAACACAGAGTCCACAGAGGCTTTTTAAGAGAAATCTCTCCGTGTTCTCGGTGTTCTCTGTAGTGGACCGCGTAAGGCGAATTAACAATTAAGCCGTGCTTCCTGCTTCGTCGTTTTTGAAACACGGAGGACGCGGAGTTTTTTTCTCTGCGTCCTTCGCGCCTCTGCGGTAAAAAACAAGCAAGGGCGTCATTGGGTTGCGTTATATCTGCGAAAAATAATTTTCTTCCACGCTCCGCCACGATTCATCGCGCAGTTTCATGTATTTGCTCAACAACGGATGAACGCGCGCAATTTCTTCATAGATTTTTTGCGCCACCCTGCGAATGGAAAAATGCGCGTTGGCAGCCGTGCGCAGCTGGCAAAACGCAAACGCCTCGCGCAAATTAAATTGCGCCAGCACGCGGCGATTAAATCCATTGGGGACAATGTATTGCGCGACTTCGGGACCCAGCGCGCCGCGCAGCTTCTCATACAGCGCGGATGCGGACCGCATGGCGGAATGATAGCGCGCCTCAAAGCCCGCTTCGCTTATGCGGCTTGGGACGGTATAGCCCAGCCGCGTGGTCAGCCGCTGCGGAGTTTGCGTCATCATGCGGTGGCGTTTGAATTCGGCATATGCGCCCTGGTCCATCACAAGGTCGAAAGTATAGGTTGAATATTCCAACTCGCGCAGGGGAACATCGTAACGTCCCAGCTTGCCAAGTAAAGATTCTGCAAGCGATTCTTTTTCAGCGGGGCTTAACGATTCCACATGCGCGAGCGCGGCGGCGCAGGGCATTTCTCCAAAGCGGTATAAAGCAGCCGCAAGGATTTTGGTTTCGCCGTCTTTGTCGTAATCCATCAAATTGCACCAATCACCGGGAGAGGGGGAGGTTGGTAATTGGTAATTGGTAATTGCTTTGCTGGTTTCAAGTATGTACTCATTTGCATCCGCATATTTGACGAGGGTGGGCGTTTCGCCTTTTGCCACTTGCTTCACCGTTTCGCCGATTTGTCTTACTTCCGCGAGCGGATGGGAGAGCATTTTGCGAATGGTCATTTCAATCACGCGCGCGTTGGCGGTCATGCCCAAATTGGCGTTTGCCGCAGCGGGGAGGATGAAGCGGCAGCTATCCACATACTGCGAGCGGATGCGGCGGTCATACGCTTCATCGGACTCGTTTTCGCGGCGCGGGGAACGGCTGAGGATGAGAGTCTTAACGGGGTCGAGCGAATCGGCATAAGTGGAGAAAAGTCCGCGCGCGGTTTGGGTGTATTCATCCAGCAGCGGGTGGTCTTCCAATTCCGGCGGAATCGTAAAATCATCCGCGCCCCATTTTTGGTAGCGGGTGGATTTTTCGGTGTAAGAAGCAAGGCGGTTGCTTTCTATGGTTTCAACGGCGACGCGCGAAACATTTTCAAACGCGATGTGCAGCACGGCGTGTTCCGCAACCGAAGCGTGGCCGTAGCCGACCACCCATTTTTCGTGAAACTGCGCGGAAGATTCATCGCTGAGTTCGGCGGCAATCTGGCGGAAGGATTCAGGCGAGCGCGAAGTTTTTGCAAACGCGACGGCTATCGTCTCCGGGCTAAGCTGGCGCGGCGAAAGCAGGTAAATTTCTCTTGGCGGCATGGTTAAACCATTGCCCCCATGCGTTTGCCGCCGAGCAAATGCAAGTGAATGTGAAAGACGGCTTGACCGGCGTCAGCGTTGGTATTGACAATAAGACGATACCCGCTCTGCGCGATGTTTTCCTGCGCGGCGATTTGCTTTGCCACAAAAAATAGATGCCCGATTGTTGATTCATCTTCCGCGCTCATGGCGTTGACGGAATCGATGTGTTTTTTGGGGACAATCAAAACATGCACGGGCGCCACGGGCGCAATATCGCGGAAGGCAAAGATTTGCTCATCCTCATAGACCTTTGTGCCGGGAATTTCGCCTTTGATGATTTTGCAAAAAATACAGTCTGGCATGGTTTCTCCTCTTTTTTTATGTCACGGCAGCGGAATGGCGCCGTAGGTTGGCTCGCACACAATTTTATAATATTCAATCTCGGCGGATTTGGTTTTTTCCGCTTGAAGGCGGGCTTCATTTCCAATCATGCGAACAAGGTCAAGGTTTTTGATGGCGTCATGCGGATGATAGCTGGGCAGGGTCATCAACGGGTCGCCGATGGACGCTTCGGGAAGAAGGGCGGGGCGCGCTTCATCCAGCTGGCTGGCTTGCGGAATCCAGTTATACATGACCGGTCCGCGCTGATTTTGGGTAACACCCAGCTGATACCCAACCTGACGGGCTGCGCGCACGGGACGCGCGCCAAACCCTCCGCGGGGCCAGATGAAGGCAATCGGCTTTTTTTCAAAATAACGGGCAAACATATCAATCGGACGCACCAGCTCGCGGTTGATAATTACTTTGGAAGTTTCATCGGTGAAGTAGGTTTGGCGTTGTACGCCCTGCGGTTGATGGTCCACAAACCCTTCGCGTTCCATGCGGGAATGTTCCAGCCACATTATATTGGTCAGGTCTTCGCTGCCCACCCAGCCGTTCACCACGGGCCAGCCCCAATTTTCCCATGCGTCACGAAAATATTTGTTGTAATCCTCCGGGGGAAAATACCCGTCACGAATCAGCACCACCGAGCGCGCCGGAATTTTTGCATTGCGTTCCAAAAAGTCGAGCAGTTTTTGGGTGTTGATGGCGGCAAATCCCTGATTGCGAAGCTGGCGAAACAAATCGTTAAATTGATTCACCTCCACGCCTGCCGGGCTGCCCGAACCCCGGTACACTTCCGCCATGCGGATGAGAATGACCACCGTGCCCGGCTCGGAATTCCACGGCGTCCAGCGGGCGCGGAGATATTTGCAGGTATCCGCAATATAGGTGTGCGGCGTATCCAGCGGATTCAAAAGCGAAGTTTGAAACGGAATTAAAAAATTGGGCAGCGCGGATTCAGTCTGCGGGGGCGCGGTCGGCGCGGGCAGGTTTTTCCCCGCCACCGGCGCGCAGCCAAAGGTCATGCCCGCGAGTAATATAAGATGAGTCAAAAAAGCAAATTTTCTCATGGATATTTGAGAGCGTATGAGCATTCCGCGTTTATGGAATCGGTCCGTAGGTTGGCGCGCACACGATGTCGTAATATTCCATTTCAACGGCTTTGTTTTGTTCGGCGTACTCGCGCGCCTGCTGCCCAATGGCGCGGACGGTATCCAGCTGTCCTCTGGCGGTGATGTCGGTGTAGCGCGGCAGGGTCATTAAGGGGTTTCCCGCGGGCGTTTCGGGAATGGCATACGGGTTGGCGTTGTTGTATGTATCGGCTTGCGGCACCCAGTTATACATCACCGGTCCGCGCGGGTTGACGGTAAAACCGAGTTTGTAACCGAGTTCCGTTCCAATTTCCACCGCGCGTTTGGAAAACCCGCCGCCGGGCCAAATGTAGGCAATGGGCGTTTTATTAAAATATTTTTGAAACGAAGTAATTGCGCCGCCCATTTCCGCGCGGATAAATTCATCGGTGGAATTATCCTGAATGGGGATGTTGTGAATATAACCATGCGCCTGATAATCCACCCAGCCTTCGGCGGAAAGCGCGGCATTCTCCGCCCATAATTCGGGGCGTTCATCTTTTCCGATGTAGGCATTAATCACATGCCAGCCCCATTGCTCATAATACGGGCGGAAGTGCGTGTTATATTTTTCAGCATAGGCGCGGTCATCCACAATAATCAAAACTGAAAGCGGCGGAATCTTTGCGTTGTTATACATAAAATCCGCCATTTGCTGCATGTTGATTGCTTGAAAGCCCATCTCGTGCAAG
>DAOTZP010000298.1:0-2888 GCA_034434265.1 Anaerolineales bacterium
GCGAAAAGCTGCCTACTGTGGCGGCCTGCCCCCATCTATGCGTGATGGAACGGGATAGCGAGGCAGGTTGGTTTTTAATAGCCGCGATACTCCACGAATTTTACAATTTTCGATTCAATCAGTTCATAAGCGCCTGTGTCATTATTTGTATCGCGCCGCCAGATTGCTCCCGCAATCAAATCAGCTATCTGAATCAGCGGTTCGCTTTGCGAGCGTCTCGTTGAAACTTGTGTCGCCTCATCACCGGCAAAAGTAAATGTAATCATATCACCCGCCTGCAATCGCGGAAAAAGCCGTCACCACGTCGCCTTCTTTCAGCGGGGCGTTTAATTCCGTCATCAGACCGTTTAGCACAATTACGCTTTCGTCATTGAGCGGAATCGGGTAGCGCGAAACCACATCGTAAACGGTGGAGCCTTCGGGGACGTCCAATTCCACCACGCCGTGTTTTGCTTCGGGGGGGAGGATGGCGCGGTAGTTCGCAATCATCTTGACGTAAACAAGCATGGCGCGATTCTAGCACGAAAAAAAAACAGGGCAAGGTGAGCCTTGTCCTGTTTTTGTAATATCGCCGCGCAAGGTTTCAGTGACTCAAAATTTGCGAGAGGAATAGTTTTGTGCGGTCTTCTTTGGGATTTTTGAATATTTCTTCGGGCGTGCCGCTTTCCACAATTTGTCCCTGGTCAAAGAAGAACATGCGGTCGGCAACGGCGCGGGCGAATCCCATTTCGTGCGTGACGACAAGCATTGTCATGCCGGACTTGGCAAGCTCGGTCATCACGTCCAGCACTTCTTTAATCATCTCCGGGTCAAGCGCGGATGTCGGCTCATCGAAGAGCATGATTTTGGGCTGCATGGCAAGCGCGCGGGCAATGGCGACGCGCTGCTGCTGTCCGCCGCTGAGTTGACCGGGGTATTTATGCGCCTGGTCGGGGATTCCAACGCGGGCAAGCAATTGCATTGCGTCCTCTTCCGCTTTTTTCGCGTCCCATTTGCGGACTTTGACCGGCGCGAGCATGATATTTTCCAGCACGGTTAAATGCGGAAATAAATTGAATTGTTGAAAGACCATGCCGGTCTCGGCGCGCACCAGTTCAATATTGCGGACGTCTTTGTTGAGTTCAATTCCATCCACAATGATTTCGCCGCTTTGAAATTCTTCCAGCCGATTAATGCAGCGAATGAAGGAGGACTTGCCGGAGCCTGAAGGTCCAAAAATAACGATTACCTCGCGCTTGTAAACATCCATGCTTACATCTTTCAGGACGTGAAAATTTCCATACCACTTGTTGACGTTTTTCGCGGTGATGATTGGGATGCCGGTTTCGTGTGTCATCTTCTAACTCCTTGAATTTATCTTTTTCCAAGCCCCAGGGCTTCTTCCACCCGCAGGCTGACGTAGGACATCAGGTAACTCACGCCCCAATAAAAAATTGATATGAAGGCGTACACTTCGCGCTGCAAGCCCATGTAATCGGGCTGCGCCAGCACGGTCTTTGCAATGCCAAGCAGGTCAAACAAGCCGACGATTGCCACCAGCGATGTGTCTTTGAAGAAGCCGATGAACTGCCCAACCAAAACCGGTATGGAAAGCCGAAGCGCCTGCGGCAGGATGATAAACATGGTGGTTTGAAAGGGATTCAAGCCGAGCGCGTAGGAGGCTTCGTATTGTCCTTTGGGAATGGCTTGCAAGCCGCCGCGCACGTTCTCTGCAAGATACGCCGCGCTGAAAAGGATGATGCCAACTTGCGCGCGCAGCACGCGGTCGAGCGTGACGTTAGGCGGGAGGAAGAGGGGCAGCATTAACTGCGCCATGAAGAGAATGGTGACCAAAGGCACGCCGCGTATCAATTCGATGTAGGCGATGGAAAACCAACGCACAATGGGCAGTTCGGAGCGGCGTCCCAGTGCGAGGGCGACTCCCAGCGGAAAGGACGCGACGATGCCGACGATGGTCAGCAGCATGGTAAGCAGCAGTCCGCCCCAGACGTTGGTCTCCACTTGCGGAAGAATGCCGCCTTCGGAGACGCCCGCGAGCAAAAGCACAAAAACCGGTATCCATAACAGCCAGCCCCAAAAGAGCGCCTTACGCATGGCGGAATTTGCGCCGCGCCCCATCTTCCAGCCAATGAAACCAATTGCGGTGATGGAGACCAGCCACAATCGCGCTTCTGTTGAAAAAGGCAGCGCAGCCAGCAAAAGCGGAAGCGCGCCCATTGAAATTGCCAATCCGCGCAGTCTTTCGCTCCACAACGCAAGCGAGCTGCCGGAGAGAAAAGCAAACAAAACAATGGATGTCCACACGCGCCAGAGTTGGTCGGCGGGGTATTGCCCAACAAGGAAGAGTTGCAGGTTGGCGGGGATGACTTCCCACTCGGCTTGGGTGAATGCCCACACCAGAATTCCGCGCGCAAGGTAGTAAATGATTAAACTGGCGAGGACGGTGAGCAGGGAGTTCCACCAGTTGCTGAATAGATTAACCCGCAGCCATTGAAAGGCGTTCAATCGTTGAACGGGAGGTAATGTTTGGGTTGTCACGGGTTACCTCTCTATCAATTGGGTTTTGGCGTTGTACCAGTTCATAAACAGCGATGTGAGCAGGCTGAGCGAAAGGTAGATTGCCATGACCATTGAAATCACTTCCACTGCGCGCCCGCTTTGGTTGATGATGGTGTTGGAAACGTAGAACACATCCGCGAAGCCGACGGCGATGCCGAGCGACGAGTTTTTGGTGACGTTCAGATATTGGCTGGTCAGCGGGGGGATGATGACGCGCATTGCCTGTGGAAAGATGATAAGGCGCAGCGTTTGCCAATCGTCCAAGCCAAGCGCGTGCGCCGCTTCGATTTGACCTTTGGAAACGGCAAGAATTCCGGCGCGGACGGTTT